>CAYSQN010000046.1:4784-6010 GCA_964433305.1 Microcaldota archaeon
AAAGATTTGAGATTTATTTTTTCGAGGTAAACTTGCGTTGCATCAGAACGCGTGCGTTCTGGCAAAAATTCCGCAACTAGTAATGTATTTAAATCTAATGAGCGTAGTGCAATTGGCGACCATGATGAACAGCACAGCAACGTCTATGTGAAGTTGATTGGACGAGCGGACGCTGTATCACAATAACCAGGGCGGGGTGGAAATATGTTTGAGGGCATCGGGGTGGAGAAAAAAGAGGAGGAAATGAGCAACGAGCACGTGCGCATCGGCGTAGTCGGAATCGGCGGCGCAGGCTGCAACACGGTTGACAGGATGATGAGGAACGGATTGAAAAGCGCACAGACAATCGCGGTCAACACCGACCAGCTTCACCTGAAAGTCGTCCAGGCGCACAAGAGGGTGCTTATCGGCTCCTCGGTGACAAAGGGGCTTGGCGCAGGAGGCTACCCGGAAGTTGCCATGAAGTGCGCGGAAATGAGCCGCGACAAGCTTCGCGAGGTCATCGAAAACAAGGAACTCATATTCATCGCGGCGGGAATGGGCGGCGGAACCGGAACCGGCGCCGCGCCAATAATCGCGCAAATCGCAAAGGACTCAGGCGCAATAGTTGTGTCTGTCGTGACCATGCCTTTCAGGCTTGAGAGAGCGCGCCTCCAGAAGGCAAAATGGGGGCTTGAAAAGCTCGCAGCCCACTCTGACACGGTTATCGTGATTGAGAATGACAGGCTGGTTTCCTATGTCCCAAACCTGCCCATCAATGAGGCGTTCAACCTTGCTGACGCGATAACCGGAAAGGCGATAACCGGGATATCCGACACCATTACTTTGCCGTCCCTCATGAACATCGACTTTGCGGACGTGAAGTCCGTCATGGAAAACGGCGGCTTCGCCCTTCTTTCCATGGGCGAGGGCACAGGGCCTGACAGGATAGACCAGGTGGTGAGAAAAACGCTCGAGCAGCCGCTGCTTGACGTCTCCACCGAGGGGGCAAAAGGCGCGCTGTTGCACATCTCCGGAGGCACGCAATTGACGCTGGGCGAAGGCATTGAAATCGGCGAGCGCGTCTCCCAGTCATTTGACCTCAATGCGGACGTTAAAATCGGCGCAAGGCTTGATCCATCGCTTGGCTCAGGCGTCACCTGCACCGCCATCGTCACCGGCATCAAGAACCCCTACCTTGAGAGCAAGCCCAAGGAGGAGCCGCGCAGGATGGTGGAGATGGACGC
>CAYSQN010000047.1:0-5992 GCA_964433305.1 Microcaldota archaeon
CGCACGAGAAGCATACGGGATGCGATTATTTAATGTTTATGGAGCACCATCAAGATAGGCCATCTGGTGCTTTGATGAAAATAACTCTTGACGGGAAAAAAGTTGCGGCAGGCAATGCCTCAAGCGTGGGCGAGCTTCTCTTGGAGCTGAAGGTGAGCACCGAGGAGGCGCTGGTCAAGGTGAATGGGAAACTGTCCCCTGAAAGCGCCTTGCTTGCCCCCGATGACGAAGTGAAGGTAATCAGAGTGATATTCGGCGGTTAATTTGCCCAAAACCATTTCTTCTTGCGCGAAGTGCTCCAAGCCCGCAGTGATAACGTTGAAATACGCAGGCATCAGCCTCTGCCAGTCGCACTTCACCGACATGTTCGAGTCAAGGGTGAAGAGGATGGTGCGGGAGCAGCGCATGCTTGCGAAAGGGGACAGGGTGGCAGTGGGGCTCTCTGGAGGGAAGGACAGCTGCGTGATGCTGCACCTGCTGCACAGGATTTCAGAGTCGCTGCCATTCGAGATTTTCGCCATCACGATAGATGAGGGCATTGCGGGCTATCGCAACAAGTCGCTTGAAGTTGCGAAGGAACAGTGCAAGAAGCTGGGGGTGTCACTTGAGGTAGTGTCATTCAAGAAGCAATTCGGCAACACGCTGGATGCGCTCCTTAAAATGAAGGGAGAGCAGCGCTCCTGCACCTACTGCGGCGTGATGAGAAGGAATATTCTCAACAAGGTGGCACGGGAGAAGGGAGCCACTAAAGTTGCAATTGGGCACAATGCAGATGACGTGGCGCAGACGGTGATGATGAACTTGATGAGGAACGAGCCTGAGAGGCTGGCGCGCTTCGGCCCTGTTGCAGGAGCACTTGAGGGAGAGGGATTTGTGCCGCGGATAAAGCCGCTCTTCTCCACTCCTGAGCGAGATGTGGCAGCTTACGCCATCATGAAGGGCATTGAAATTGAGTTCATGGAGTGCCCCTATGCGCGCTTTGCTTTCAGGCAGCACGTGAGAAAAATGCTAAATGAAACCGAGGAAAAATACCCTGGCACCAAACTTAAGATGGTCAACTCTTTCCTGTCCCAGATGCAGTTGCTGAGGGATGGGCTGGTGGCAAGGCACAAGAAAGGCGAGGTTGCTCCCCTTGAGGCATGCCAGAACTGCGGCGAGCCCTCTTCGAAAAAGTACTGCAATTTGTGCACACTGATGATGGAGAAAAGTTAGTGAAAAGAAAAGAATGTTTGGGGAAGGGGGTTGTTTTTATCAGGCAAGAAACTTCTTCTTTGAAATTTTCTCGCGCAGGTAGTCGCCCACGAAACTCAGGCGGGGGCCTTGCAGCGCGTCCTGCTCCAGCTTCTTCTTGGTCTTCAAGACCACCTTGAGCTCATCCACCCATCCCTTGTGGTGAGATATCCAGTCGTAGGAAAGCATCTCCTCGGCGCGCTTTATGTCCACTTCCTTCGCGTTGATTGTCAGCTGACCGAGAAACTCGTAATCTTTTATGTCAGCCATAGTTACCCCTACAAACTTTGCCTCCGGAGTGGCGATGTCTGCTCCCAGGTAAGCAAGATTCATCGAGCCTGTTTTAATTGCCCAATAAATGTACCAGCCCCATGCGTCGCAGTCGGTGAAGACATAGACTGGCAGCTTCTTGCTTGCCAGCTTCCGGATGAGCCTCCGGCAGCCCCGGCTTGCCTGCCCCTTGGGGGTGATGAGTATGCAGTTCTCCTTTTTCCAGAACTGGTCCTCGTTTAGCCTCTGCCACATGGCGTCCTTTTCCACTACAAGCACATAGTCGGCGTCTATCTCCTCAAACTCCATGCCGTTGTCCACATCCGAGGGAATCATCCAGCCGCTCCTGCCTTGCTGGCGGCAGTCAATGGTGGTTTCCGACCCCCCGAACTTGTCCTTGAGAACCAGGGGGCCTGCCACCACCCCTTTTCTGTCAGTGTTGAGGTTGAGGTCTTCGCGCTTTACTGAAAGCGCCACTTCCAAGTCTTCCACTAATGGGTTGGACTCGGATTGCTCGGCAAACAGCTCCTCGTCAAGATCCTCCCCCAGCGAGAACTTCAGCTGGTAGTAAAGGCCCCTGATTGAGGTGTGAGCGTCTTCCTTGAGGAATTTCTTGCATTTGGAGGCGATTGCCACGGTCTGCATGAATTTTCTTGCCTGGCCCACATTTACGAATGTGCGCTCTTCCACCTTATCCCCAAGCCGGATGTAGCCTATGCCGTCATCATAAACGATGTTGCCGCGTCCTCGCGAGGAAGTGGAAAAAGTGGGGGAATTTTCCGCCTCAATTTGGGCAAGCATGTCCTTGCCCAGCCCTTCGAGCTTGTTTATCACTTCAGCGTCCTTGCTTTTCGATGATGCCATAAAAATCACTTGTCTATCCGCCACATTGTCTTCCTTTCTCTATATGCCCCCTCACTCTCCCCTTCATTCGCCGATTCACCCTTTCTTCATCTTGCCCCAAGCTTTTCTTTACTCTTCGCCTTCATCCCCTTCTTCCTCTTTTGCCTTCTTCTTTCCGTTGCCGTTCTCCGATTCGCTTTCTATGTCCTCTCCGTTTGCAATGGTAGACGCATATTTCGTTTCAATGAGATGCACGAGCTTCTTTTCTATTTCCGAGCTTTTCCCCTTGGCTGCAAGGTCGGGCAGGTCCTTTGAGAGTTGCGATACGTAGCGCATGATTGCCTTTTTGCGCTCCACCCGGTCCCGGTCGCGGTGGATGCCTGAGAGGTAGCGCTGCAAGTCGCGCGCGGCCTCCATGATGGCGTTTTTTATCTCCTGCATCACTTCATCCTCATCGGAAACTGCCTGCTTGCCAGCTGAAGTATAGGGAACGTAAACCGAGGAAATGTTGACAAACACGCTGATTGGCTCCTCATCGAAATTCTTGAGCTTGTAGCGCTTCCAGTCTATCTCCTTTACCGCGTTGCTGATTGCGCAGCCGGAATTGTCAAAGAGCAATGGGGCGCGGTTGGCGTAGCGGATTACCTCGCTTGAGGCGCCCTCGCCCGCGCTCTTGCCGGCGCCCCCCCCATAAGCAATTGCCGCCTCCACCATGAACGGGATTCCTCCCTTGTATATTTTGGGGGAGCGCTCTGCCACCACCACGAATTGGGGCGCAAGTATGTTCTGGAGGGACTTTTCCACCTGATCCTTGCCAATTGGTACTACCGAATCGGTGGCAGGTGCTATCCACTTTACCCGCTCGTCGTGGATGGCTTTGATTATTTTCTCGGACTCAGCCCACTGCAAGTCTGCTGGGGGCTTGTTGAAGTCAACGTCAGTTACTATGTTGCGAAGCTCTTCCACCTTGGCTGCTGACACGCGGGCGAAGCGCTCCTGCAAAAATGATGAGAGCTTGGTGAATTGCCTTTCGCGGTGGGCGAAGTCAATCAGGTCATTGGTGTTCAAGCCCATAGGGTGGGGCTGCACCACCATTGGCTTGGAAGGTATCTTGTCAGAGGAGCGGGGGAAGGTGTACTTCTGCCCTTCCGGGTCGTTGAGAGTTATCTGGAGATGAGGGTTGGCAAGCGCGGTTCTTCTTACGTACTCGTACACTCCGAAGCTGCTCTTGTCGTATTTTACTTCTGCGAATTCCCCTTCTACTTTCAGGCCGTGGCCCTCGCCAGCGGTTTCCTCCTTCACTAAGTTTTGTATTTTTGGGGAGTTGCTCTTGAGGTCGATTGATATTTCACAGGCGATTTTCTTCTTGTCGTAGCGGGAAATGACTTTCACAGGCTTGCCCGTGGTTATCTGGGCATACATGGTGCAGCCTGAGGCTCCAATTCCCTGCTGCCCCCTCTGCTGGCAGTAGCGGTGGAACTTGGTGCCGGCAAGCATCTGCCCAAGCGCCTTGCCCACGTGCTTTTCCGGGATGCCAGGCCCGTTGTCCTCGCAGATTACCTTGTACTTCTCCTTTTCTATTTCCTTGATGGTGACGGTGATATCAGGGAGGATTTGGGCCTCTTCGCAGGCGTCAAGGGAGTTTGTCACGTACTCGTGCACGATGGTGGTGAGCGAGCGGGTCTTGCCTGAGAACCCAAGCATCTGCTGGTTCTTCTTGAAAAACTCCGCAACGGAGTGCTCCTTGAACTCGGAGAAGATTTTCTCTGTCGCTGTTGGCATGAGAATCACTTGCTTCTTTCTGCTTTCTTCCTGGTCGCAGTGCAGAATTGGCGGTAGGGATTTAAAAAAGGTTTAGGAAGCCGCTTTCCACTACGAGGTTGTTTAAGAGTTGTATCGGGAGGCTAGGTGCTATAAATTACATATATTTATAAGTATTAACACAATAATACACTTGGTTCCATGTTACCATATATTTTGGACAACCGATTAGACAAAATAAAGCATAATTTTGCCATGAAAGTTGTTAGCAGTTGCTTCAGAAAGGAGATGGCTAAACTGCCCCTAAACGAAAGCATACGCTCTGAAGCGATGCAGCATGTCAGGAGCTATTGTACTCCTTACAAAAAAAAGTTTGAAAAGGAACTGGAAGAGGAGCTAGGAGATAACCGTAACGCCCTTTTTGGAAGGATTGATGACCCGGCCAAACTTCAGTTAGTCAAAGAGTTGGATGCATTGAAAAAACATCATTATGACCTCAAGGAAATTGATGCTATAAACAAGGCTGAATTCAGAGCAGATATGGATTCCCACTGGTCTGAATTCATGAATATTCTTGCGAAATACGAAAAATTGGAAACTGAACAAGAGACTGAAGAAAAAAAGCAGTCAATAGACAATATACTGAAGGCCATTGGGTTCGAAAATGCCCTGAACATTTCCAAGGGCCTTGAAAAGAAGGCAGGCTTTTATCTGACATTTGGCTTTCCCAAAATTTGGATAGAGATGAAGGAGCTCGCAGGCAAGCTCTTTCCAAAAGACGAGATTTGAGCTACCCAAGTAGTTTTCTTACTTCCCCTTCCTTTATCTTGCGCCTGCATTTCTCCAAGTAAGCATAAACTGTTGAGTGGTTTGCCCCTTCGATGAGCTTGAAGATGGCTGTTAGCCCGTAATCAAGCGTTTCCAGCTTGGAAATTATGGATATGGTGTGGCCGTAAATTGCCACGTCCGCGCCCACTTCCTCCTTTATTATCTCCTTTGTCCTGCCCTTTTCGCCAATCACGCGCCCCTTTATCCTTGCAATGTCCTTGTTGGAGCTTGAGAAGTCGCGCAGGTCGATTATCTTGAATCCGTATTCGTCTGAAAGCAGGCGCAGCGCCACCGGGGGCTCAAAGCCCCTGCCGATTGCCTTTATCACGTCTTTTGCAATGTATTCCTCAATGCTTTCCCCGTTTATCTCCACTCCTCCCTCGGAGTCCACTGAAAGGGAGACGTTCATGCGGCCCTCCAGGTAGTCTTTCGTCTCGCCTGAGTCGCCCATGAGGGCGTTGAGGCGCTCGGAGGGGATTTTTACTACTTGCATGGCATCACTATTGGAGGAAATAAATTTAAGGGAATTGAAAAAGGAAAGAAAAACAAAATAGAAAAAGAAGGGGATGGAAAGAAGCTTACCTCGCGCTCCTTGCCATTCTTTCAGTTTCATCTCTCTTCTTTATCGCGTAGGAGGAGTTGGAGTCTCCCTTGGCGGCAAACTCTATTTCATCCGCAAGCGCCTCTGGAAGCGTTTTCTTCTTGTCAAAAGCGCCCATGATGGCTGCGAGGGTGACGTTGCGAAGGGCCATGTTGAGCCGGCGGGACGCGGAAACGTCCACCGCCACCTGGTAGGAAACCCCTCCCATGGAAACGCGGGTGAAATCCTCACGCGGTGCTGCGTTCTGAAGTGCATCAACAAGAAGCTGCACCGGGTTTTTCTTGGTGCGCGCCTCCACTATCGCAAATGCTTTCTCAACCATGGCAGTCGCGCGGCTCTTCTTGCCCTGGAGCCGCCCGTCGGTCCTGATGACCTTTCCGGAAGTTTTCTCGCCGGTGCCTCCCCGCATGAGCTTGTTGACCAGCCTTTCGACTATGTTGACCTTGCTCTTGCCGAACT
>CAYSQN010000048.1:0-5785 GCA_964433305.1 Microcaldota archaeon
ACCCCCCACTATCCGATGCTGGCAATGCAAGGCGGGCAGATGAGGGACTATTTCTTGGTGCTGCGGCACAAGAAAAATCAGGACTGCGTTTTTTTGGGCGAAGATTACAAGTGCAGCATTTACAATCACAGGCCGCACGTTTGCAGGCTTTACCCTTTTGACCTGCAAGGCGCTGAGGTCAAAAAGGGCGCGCTTTGCCCGGTGCCTTTCCAGAAGGAGAAGGAGATGGCCGAAGTTGCATCGCAATTGGGGGATGACCTGCGAGAGCACGGGAAAATCGCCAGGAAGTGGAACGCCGCGCACAAGGAGGTGCCTGACATTGGGGCGCTGTTTGTGTTTTTCAGGCAGGAAGGCTTGCTCTAAGCCTCAGAGCCGCACAAGAAGCGTGGTCCGGTACAATCGCTTCCCGTCTTTTTGCCCTGAGAGCTTTTCGGTGCGCACGTAGCCCAAGGAGAACACGTTGAGCGCGGCTATGGCCTCGTTCCTGCTTCCGCAGTAGAGGTCCAGCCCCTCGTGCAGCTCGTCTATTTTCGGGATGAATGTCTTTTTGTTAAGCTGCTCGCAGAGGCGGTCCGCCATCTTCTCCACCTTCTTCCCCTCCCCGCGCAGCTGGATGATTGCCTCGAAATACTGCGAGCTTGCCCTGCTGCAATCGGTGCATTGGGTTTTGGAGGCTATCACAAGCACGGTCTGGCTCACCCGCCCCCCTGCCGAGTCGTACTCCACCTCGAATTTGTCAGGGTGGTACGCGGCATTTTTTCCCTTGAGCTTGAGCAGCCGTATCAGCTCCTCTTCGATGGAGACGCCTTTTTTCTTGCGCCCCTTGTCGATAAGCTCCCCGCACTTCGAGCACAGGGAAATCCTCAGGTTTGGAAGCGCGGGGATGCGCTTCATCGAGCACTCCAGGCAGGCTTCGCCTATGAATTGGCGCTGTGATTCCGGGATTCCGCAGAACGGGCAGAAGCGCACCATGGGGAGATGGGAGAAAGATACGTATATATAGGGCATCGTCGGGAAGTATTTTCATGGAAGGCGAGGAAGAGGACAAGGAAAACGCGGTGAACTCCGAGATACGCTACATTGCCCTTGAGCTGATGAAAATAGCGGCAAGGGGGGGCAAGGAAATCAAGGCAGTGGCGGGGGAGTACCTGGACAACGCCGAGCTCCTCAAGCGCATGATTGCAGGGGAGGAAAAATCCGCCCCCCAGCACGCGCGAAAGATGGCAGGCAAGGAGAAGTAAGCCTGAAAGGCGGGCTTGCAGATTTTGGTGGCACCATGCAGGAGGTAAAGAAAGACACCCTTGCCCTTGCAAAGCATTTCGTCTCGCTTCCGCACCCGGCCAAAACCACGGTGATGGTTTTCGCGCTCTGTGTCTTTTTCGGAATTCTTTTCTGGTTTGCCAGGGGAGGGGGCTTTGACCCCCTTGGTTTGCTGGCAGGCGGCATTGACGGGATTTTCCTTCTGGCCATCCCATCCCTTGCCTCCTGTGCTGCGCTGTTTTTGATGAGGAGAAAGGCGGTTTTCCGCAGGGCGGTTTTCCTGGGGCTGCTTACCGTGGCTTGCTACGGGCTCTTTTACCTGCTGGCGTTTTCCCTCGCAAGAATATGGCCGCCGGCCTACAACCTTGTTTTTGTGGGCTTTGGCTTTGCCTGCGCGCTTTGGTATTACGTGCTTTACCTTGCCTTCAACTTCAGGAAAAGCGCGGGGGCTTTCGCGCTTTTGCAGCTTGCCTTGTTTGCCATGTTCTTCCTTACCCGCGAGGGGTTTGGGGCAAGCACGCAGCCCGAGGACCTTCTGACCAAGGTGGTGCTCTCATCGGCGACCTCGCTTGCCGCGCTTTACGTGCTTTTCTATTTCATCTCCGCGCCCATGAAAAAAAACCTGAAGATTTCCTCCACGGACGCGCTTTCCATGTTCCTGTCCCAGTGGCTTTATGGGGAGAAGGACCTGGAGGAAGTGTTTGACGGGATTGGGGAGGAGGCTGAAACCCTTGTCTGGGTGGGCAGGTTTGAGGGCAAAAACAACAAGTGCCTGTTTGTCGTGCCCTACGTGCACTTCGGGCCGTTCGGGAACCTTGGGGGCAGCCAGTTCACAGGGCAGATTGCGGATGAGCTCTCAGAAAAGGGGCATGAGGTGTTCGTTTTCCACGGAACGGTAACGCATGACTTCAACCCGGTTTCTTCCTCTGACTTGTCAAGGGTGGTGGAGGCCTGCAGGAAAGCCATGGCAAAAATCAGGATGGCTGCTGCCAAGCTTGCCGTTTCCTACTCAAAAGTTGGCAGCGTTCGCGCGCACTGCTATTCCATCAACGGCTCTGCGTTCCTTTCCTTCAGCCGCGCCCCCAAGACCACGGAAGATGTGAACTTCGGGCTTGGGCTTGCGCTGATGGAGAAGATGGGCAGGAGGTTTTCTTCGGTCGCAGTGGTCGACGAGCACAATTCGGAAACCGGGGACATCTCCTCGGTGGAGGTAGGCTCGCGCATAGGGTTTGAGATGATGGATGCCACGCAGGGGATGCTTGAGGGGAAAATGGAGCAGGGGGCTTTCAGGTTTGCCTGCGCGTCCTCGTTTGTGAACATCGAGTCGGTCGGGAAAAACGGCATGAAGCTTGCGCTTTTCGAGCAGGGGAAGAAGCTGGAGGCGCTCTTGCTCATTGACTCAAACGGGATAGTGCCCCCCTTCCGCTCTGAGCTCTTGCAGCTGTTTGTGCAGCTTGGGCGGGAAAATGGCTACGCCTGCAGGGGCGAGGTCATGACCACCGACACGCATCAGGTAAACAACGTCAAGGGAGTACTCAACCCGATCGGGGGGGCTATGCGCGGAGAGGCGATGCAATCTGCAAGGAAGCTGTTTTACGAGGCAAAAGACAGGCTTGAGGTGGTGAAGTTCGGCTCGGCCTCGCAGAGGTTTTCCATAAAGGTTTTCGGAACAGGGCAGTCTGCCGAAATTGCATCTACGATAAATGCGGTTGTGGCGATATTGCGGCTCGCGCTGCCTTTCCTTATTGTCGCCTGCGCTCTTCTGCTTATCTGGGCGCTTGGAAAAATATGAAATGTTTTTCCAGACTTGGAGCTTCCGGTGGAACTGCATTCCGCTGCCTAGTCAGGTGATGTAGCGTACTGAACATTGCTCCGAGCTGATGGGAAAATCTGAAACGACATAATTTATCACTTTATAAATATTTCGCATAATAATGCAGCCTATGATGCTCAAGCAAGCAAACGAGAAACCAAAACCTATTCAAAAGCCCAAGATGAGAAAATGGATGGTGGGCCTCGGCATTTTTGGAGCCCTGAATTTGTTAAGTTGCAGTAATGAAAGAAGCCTTGATGCCACAAAGGTTGGTCGACAACTTACACCTGACGGATTGGTATGGGTTATTGATTCAACCAGGACAACTCAACGCGATGGTGGCACAGACTATACGCTTTACAGCTATTTGATAAGGTTTGAAAATAAGAAAGATACCCTATTGCTTTTCAGAAGGGCGAGCATGTGGTGGAAGACCTGGGAGGATAACATATTTAGAGTCTCAGACAGTGTGGGATATAAAATTCACTTTAATGAGGACAACTGCGTGTCTGGAAAAAAACTAACTTTGCTTAAGACGGTCAAATTTCATGTAGATAATGACATAGGGCAGACCGTTTACAATGACAATGATCTTTCAATTGTTTATAACAAAGTTGAAGGTGATATGGAGAAGAGAATTAACCTTCTGATTGATAGGAGAAACGGCAAAAACGGAATAAATAGGCAGGAAGTTGAAGTTAAAAATCATGTGGAAGAGTTCACGCATTTAGATTCACAGTATTACATAAACGTGGGATTTTCAGAAGATAGGAAGTTTGTGAATATACAGGTTCTGAAAGAATAAGCGCAGTAGGATTACCCAACTTCGCTGCCAGCCTTGTCCTTCTTCATGCCATAGTCTGCAAGCGACGCCTTGAACCAGCTTCCGTACTTGTCGGTCGCCTGCTCCTCTATTGGCCTGCTGTTTTGGATGGCGAACTTCACGTCCTGCGCCTCAATCATGTTCCTGCCCTCAGTCATTGCTATGTCGCCTGCCATCTTTATGGTGCCGCTCATCAGCCTGAGGCGAAGGGTGAGCCCCGAGGCGCCGTCTATGTCCTTTGCCTTCCTGGAAGCGTAGTTGATGAGCTCCTCAATTGCGCCTGAGTCGGCGTGGGGAATTCTTCCGTCTCGGGAAATTTCCTGCGCGAAAAATTGGACGAGTTTGAGCTTGTTTTCAGGCGTATCTGGCATGTAAGCATTCATGAGAAGCTCGTAGCCATTGCCAAGTATCCTGCTGCGCAGGGGGGCAAGGATGTTTGGGACGTCGTTGAAATTCACTGCTGCAACAAGAATGAAGTCGGAGGGCACGCCGTCCACCCGCACGGACGAGCCGGTGGAGGACTGGTTCCTGCCGGAAATGGGGTATTTTTTCTCCTGCATGGCGGTGAGCAGGAAGCGCTGCAGCTTGCCAAGCGAGGAAAGCTCGTCGATAAACAGCACGCCCTCGTGGGACTCGTGCACCGCGCCTGGCACCACGCGGGTATAGGGAAGCGAGCCTATCTGCGGGTGCGAGCCGTAGGGGTCGTGGCGCACGTCGCCGAGAAGCTCGGTTTCCGAGGCGCCTGTCGCCTGCACAAATGTCGGGCGGTTGAAGGACAAGAGCACCTTGAACTGCGCCTTCTGGTGCTCCTGTGCCATGCGGGAGAGGTCCTTTTGGGTGAGGAGCGCTATCTTGTCCCCCCTCCTCTCGAAAACTATGAGCTCTTCGCGCCCGTCAATCAGCCTGGTGGTATTCACCCGCTCCTCCTTCTCCTGTGCGGAGGGGGAAATTAGCAGGTCCTCGAACGGGCCGCGCACCTTGCGGTACTTGTCAGCGCCGCAGAAAAAGCATGAGGATGCATCAGGGTTGGACAGCCGCGCGCAGCGCCTGCAGCGGAAGCCCAGCTTCTCCGCCACGAATGCTGGGACAAGCGAGGGCTCGAGAAGCGGCACGGCATGCGAGGAGGGCTTTTTCGATGAGGAGGCGTTGCGCACGTCAATGATTGGCCGCTCTGGCTTCTCGGGGTTGTGCAGCACGATAACTTCCTGGTGGGGCTTGGGGATGGTGGAGGCGATTGCCTGCGCGAGCATGGACTTGCCCGTGCCGGGGGGGCCAACCAGGAGCAGGTGACGGCGCTGCTTGGCAACAAGCTTCCCTATTTTCACTGCCTCATCCTGCCCGATTATCTGGAGGAGCGGGTCCTTGGGGATGCGCACTTCCGCGGTGGATGAAATGTCTGGGAACTCCATGGAAAGAAGGAGGCGGCGAACTATTTAATGTGATGTGTGGGAAGGTTTTTTGCGCATCCTAGGGGGTTTGCTTACTGTTTCCATAGGAAAACGCGCAGCCTTACCGGGTGGCCTTCAAGCACCGCGCCGCGGGCAGCCACCACCACTTCGGAGGCGTTGGCGGCGGGGTAAGGGCCGATGGCGTATGGAGTTGCCGTTTGGTCGTCGGACTGTTCAATGAGGATGTAGTAGTTTTCCCCGAAGCCCCCCACCCTCATTATTTTGGCAATGCGGTCGTACTCGATTCCGCGTATGCCATCCCCTGCGAAATTCCGCAGCGCCTCTATTTTTTTCTTGTCAAGGGTGTTGGAGGAGTATGATGCGGCAAGCCCGATTTGCTTCACATTCTGCCAGTCCCCAGCTGTGGCGTTGGCGTCCCACCTGTCGGGGAAGCCCGGGGTCATAAGCGAATCGGCCACCCTAATTGAGCTGGCATAAAGC
>CAYSQN010000049.1:0-5782 GCA_964433305.1 Microcaldota archaeon
TGGCGCCATCCTATTGTTCGCCTTTTTCGTGGCAGCCGAAGCCGCGGTGTTCGTGGGCCCGAACCTCAACATAGCAGTCCTTCCGGTCACCTGCATAGTCCCGTTGCTCTCCGGAGTGGTTTCCACATTGGTGCTGGAGAAGCTGCGCAAAAAGCCCCTCAACTTCCAGCGGGGCGCCCTCATCGGGGCAGCCGCCGGGTTCATAGGTTCATTCACAAGCGCTCTCCTGCTCATCATAATCAGCTTCGCCCTCCCTGCCAAGCCCCCGATGGGCCCAGGGATCACCGGGCTGGTGCTTTATGTGGCGCTTCTGGCAATCATCGCCATCGACACGGTAATTTCCGCAGTGGGCGGGGTCATTGTTATCAAGTTCCTCAAGGACATTTGATTGCATCATCTTGAGCTTATGGCCACTGTTGGGGCAGAGGCGAACTTTGAGCCTGCAATGCTTGCAGCAGCCATCTCCATCCTTCTTGGCGGCATGCTTTTTGGGGTTGGCATAGGATTTTCCTTAAGGCGGATACGGCTGCTTGGGGCCGAGGAAATAGGGCAGGGGATAATCTCAGCCGCGCTGGTGGGCGCACTTTTCACATTCAGCGCCATTTTGGATGCCTCGGTTTCCTCCATTGTTCCCGCATCAGGACTTCCCTCCTGCCCTGCAATGCAAAACCCAGCCTCCTCTCCCCATTCCTATTATGCCTGCCATCTCCAGTCCCTATCGGATTCCCTCTCCTCTCTTTTCCTCTCCCTTTCAAGAACTGCGGACATAACGGGTTTTGCTTCCTCGCTTAGGCTGGATGTCGGGGTGGTTTCTGCCCAGCCCTTCTTCGCCCTTGAAGCGGCAAGCCACCAGCTTTCTGCAATAGCGCTAGAAGCAGGCACGCTCTCTTCTCTTGCCTCAGCCGAGCTATCGGCAATCCTCTTTCTCAAAGACTCCGCATTGGCGGTCTTCCTCCCAGCCGGCCTATTGCTGCGCACTTTTTTCGCCACCCGCAAGCTTGGCGCAGCGGCAATGGCGATTGCCATCTCCGCATATGCGGTCTATCCGCTGCTATTCCTGCACACCTTCAGCGCCAGCCAATCCTCAAGCGCAGCCCAGCAAGCCTTTGCAGCAACGGACGCATTCAACTCCAAATTCGCCTCCATTCCATTGCTTGACCTGGATGAAACCTCATCGGTGCGGGACAAAATGGATGAGATGGGCGCAGGGGACTTCGGAGGGCAGGTGCAGCCCATTCTCCCGCTTTCGCAGCGCGCGCTGTTCCTGTCGTTGGGCGACCTGCTCCTATTCCCCCTGGTTTCCCTCATCATCAGCGCAGTGGCTGCGCTGGAGTTTTACCATCTGCTTTCCGCGCCCATCTTCCTTCCCTACTTTGAATCTATCTAAGTTGCCCATCCCACAATGCGAGCCAGGCTTTCCCCCACCTCGTCTACCTTGAAACAATCTAAGGAATTGCCCATTTTCTGCTCCTTACCTGAAACCATCCAAGGCGCCCTTTCCTTCCCATGGCAAGCCCTTGGGCGCATCATCCTTCAACCATGCTTCAGCTTGAGGAAAATAAGAACAACCAGCAAAGCCTCGCTTAGCGCATTGGTGGCAAGCACGGGCAAGCTTCCAATCATCAGCGCATAGCCAATCCAAAGTGCCATTCCTACAAAGAGCACCCCAAGCCACCCCCAGGAAAGGTCTGCAGTGCTTTTCGTCTTGTAGCTCTTGATAATCTGGGGCAGGAAGGCAACTGTGGTGCAAAAGCCAGCAACAAGCCCAATGCTCTGCGCGTCAATCATCACATCATGCCCCTTCCAACAATGCCATTTCCGCAATCTTTTTTCCAGACTTGCTTTTTATCTGCGAACGCGCAGAGCCGATGAATTCCATCATCCCCAATCTGCCCTTCCCCCAGTTCTCAACCGCGCGGAAGAGCAGGTCCAGGCAGTCGGCATCCTTGGCAAGCATCCTAATCTTATTGGAAGATTTCTGCAGCGTTCCAATCTCCCCTTGCAAATGCGTGCCTGAAAGCATCCGCCTCTCCGTCCCCTTCTCATCGGGCTTGAGCCTCTTCTTTTCCTCAGGCACCAAATCCCCAAGCCTTGCCTCGTGCAAATCGTGCAATAACGCAAGCTTGAGCAGCAACGCCTCATCCTTTGCGCTCAACTCCTCCATCTTGGCAAGCAGCAGGGCGATGAATGCAACTCCGTATGTGTGTTCGGCAACCGACTCGCGAGGCGCGCCTCGCAGCACCCACCCCTTCCTTGGAATCTGCTTGAGGGAAAGGGCTTCAAGGAGAAGTTTGCGTGTTTTTGCAATGCGTTCCATCTCCAAACGTTGGCTGGAAAAGGATTAAACGATATCGGGCTTCCGCGCCAGTTCTCTTCATCCGTCAAACTCCCGCCGTAAAAGCCTGCGTATGGCCAAAATCAGTCCTTCGACTCAATGATGGAGAAGTTCTTCTCCACAATCTTCTTCACGTCCGACGCAGGGTAGCCAATCCTGATGAGCCGTGTCCGCCCGCGCATGCCCGCGCCGCTCTCTATGGTGGTAATCAGGCCAAGCATCTCCAAATCGTTGAGGTATTCCCTGTACCAGCGCGAGCTCCTGCGCGGCTTGCGGTACTTCCTTGCCGCCCGCACATACTCCTCATAGACCTCCCCTGAGGTGAGGAAAGAATCCTCATCGTCATTATTCCCGGTGGTGAGGCGGGTGTTCTTCCCCTTGTCAAGCGCAAGGGCCGCCACCGCAAGAAGCACCAGCTGCTGGTGGTCTGGGAGGGTGGAGATTGCCTCGAACGCCACGTCCCGGTCCACTGAGCGGCGCGCCTCCTCCACTTCCTTGTCAGTAATCTTCTTCGCCCCCTTCTCATCCCCTATTTCCCCGGCTTTCATGAGTAGCCGCAGCGCGTAGCGGGCATCCCCGGTTTCCTGGGCGCAAAGCGCGGCAGCAAGGTTTATCGCCCCCTCATCCACGGTGTGGGGCTTGAACCCCATCTTCACCCGCTGCTCAAGTATGGCCTGCAGCTGGTTGGCGGTATACGGGGCAAAGACATACTCGTTTTCGCAAAGCGAGCTTCGCGAGCGGGGGTCCAGCTGGTCCTTGAAGGTAAGCCTGTTGGATATCCCGATTATGGAGACCGAGCCTGCCGAAAGCTCGTCATTGGAGCGCGTAAGGGTATAAAGCAAGTCGTCGAGGTCCTTGACCATGTCCACCTCGTCAAGCACCACTATCGCGTGCACCTTTTTGCCAACGACCTCCGCCGACATCTTTTCGTAGAGCATGGCAAGCCCAAACCCCATGGAGTCAAGGTCCGGAAGCAGCTCCTTGGTGAGCTTTTGTATCACCCTGTAGCGCGAGTTGTACATCCTGCAGTTGATGTATGCAGCCTTGGCGGTTTCAGAGTGCATCTTGGCAATCACGTGCTTAACCGAAGCGGTTTTCCCAGTCCCGGTCTTTCCGTACAAGAACAGGTTGCGCGGCCTCTCGCCCTTCAGGGCAGGGGAGACTCCCTCCATAATCCGCCTGATTTCAGCCTCCCTGAAAGGCAGGATTTGGGGCACATAGTGGGGCGAAAGCACGTTCCGGTCCGAAAACATTGTCGGCCTGCTCAATATTTCTGAAAAAGATGGCATGCGCTTACCCCTTTCCTTATTGGCGCACTGCTTTATTAGCGCGGGTTTTTGATGGGCGTAAAAAGAATTAAAACGCTTGTGAAAAAGGGCGCCGTCCTCCCCCCTCCAACCAACCATCCTTGTGCCTGCAACCGCCCATCTTCCCCCGTGCTGCGGGCAAGACTAAGCCTTATTAACCTATACTCCGAATAACGCATCAACATTACTGAGGTGAGACAATGGGCATATTTGAAAAGATTACCAAGGGGCTTGGAATGATGGGCAAGGACATGAACATAGAGGAGTACATGAACACGGTCGAGATGGAAAACGTCGACGTTCTCCATGAAGCCGCGGACTTCTATGTCAAGCCAATCGCCCTTGAGAATGAAAACGACGTCTCAGTGATAAAAGAGGAGCTGAAGGCGAAAAACATCATATTGCTCAACGTTACCCCGATGAGCAAGCAGCCAAACAAGCTCAAGCAGACCATTGACAACATCAAGGTCTACATCACCCAGATAAACGGCGACATCGCGCGCATAGACAACGACAAGATATTGCTCACGCCATCCAAGGTGAAGATTGTCAAGAGCCGCAGGCGTTAAGTCTCTTCTTTTTCCGTTATTTTTCCTTTTGCTTACTTCCGGAGCCAATCAATGGCCTCCCATGCCCTCTTGATGAATACCGCAGCCGTTCCCCAAACCAGCGGAAGCCAATATGGAAGGCCAAATGCAAATGGGCCGGCATAAGCCCACGCTCCGTAAGAAATAGAAATGGCCTCGGCAACCGGCCCGAATGCAGCCACAATGCAGTAGAGCAAAACATCTTCCTTCGGCCTTCCAATCCAGATGATTAGCGCGCTGTTCGCTGCCAGAAGCACCAAAAGCAAACTCGGCTGGCTGTAAAACCAGCCCACCAAAAACATGCAGGCAAGCGAACAAGCTACGGTAAGCAGCCAAACCCACTTTTTTGGCAGCGCATATTTTCCGCTCTTCATTTTCCCACCACTTGTCTCCGCCAATCCCTGTTTTCCCTACCATCAACTGCTCTTTATCTTTTCATCCTTTTCCCCTCAAGTTCCCTATTCGTCCGCCGCAGCACCCCCAGGATGGAAACGCACTCCTTGTCGGTGAGCATGGCCTTTCCCACCATTCGCCTGAAGGCAATCTTCACTTTTCTCGGGTTGCGCATTTCCTTGGAAAAATAATCCGCAAGCAGCCCAAACGAGCCTATGAGCGCCTCCTTTTCCCTCTCCCCTGATGGCACGAATCCAAGCACTGGCAAATTTGACAGCTCATATAGCACAATTGCCACCGCATGGGACAAATTCAGTATCGGGTACTCTTTGTTGGCAGGTATGGTGGCAATGTAATCGCAGGCGGAAATGTGCTTTTCAGACAGCCCCACCCCCTCGCTTCCAAAAACCAAAGCCACACGCCCCTCAGTGTTCTCTCCGAGAACTTCCTTCAACTTCCGAAGTGAAATCGGCGTCCGGAAAGTCTTGTCCCAGTGCCTGTAAAGCACGCCTGTGGTGCCAACGGCAAATTTGCACCCCTTGGTGGCAGCCGAGAGGGAGCGCACGACTTTTGCCCCCTCCAGCACCTCACGCGCGTGCTTGGAGTACTTTATTGCGTCAAATCCTCGTATGTCGCACTTGGGCGAAACGACGCAAAGCTCTGAAAACCCGAAGTTTTTCATGGCGCGCGCCACTGCCCCGACATTGAGCTCGTACTCAGGGGAAACCAGCACCACTCTGAAGCGTCCAATAGCCGCCCTCTTCTCCGCTTTCACTGCCTTTTTCATGGGCTCTTCCCGTTCTCTTCCTCCTCTCATCTTTTCACCGCTTCAATAATCGCAAGCTTCTCGAAAAAGAACTTCTCTTCTGCAAGAATGGCGGGAGGGCCGACCTCCTTTTCCATCGCCTCAAGCGTCCTTTGAATGCCATCCCCAAGCGAGGTGGCAATGACAGCCACTCTCCCCCCTGTCTTCAAGTGCTTCCCCACCTGCGAGGCAAACTGCTCAAACACCTTCGTTCCGTCCTCCCCTCCGTCATAAGCAAGATTCTCATCCTCAAGGGCAAATCTCTCCTCTCTGGTGGTGGGCAGGTAGGGCGGGTTGAACAGGATGACGTCGAACTTCTCCACCACCTCGCTCTTGCCATCCCTTCCATCAATTC
>CAYSQN010000050.1:0-5676 GCA_964433305.1 Microcaldota archaeon
TCAAACGGGGAGCCGCTTCCCCCGAATGAGGCGCCCATGTCCCGGAAGATGTCCTCGAAGTGGGCGTTTTGGAAGATGTCTTCCTGGGAGTAGCGCTGGTCAAAGCCCGCGTGGCCGTACTGGTCATATGCCGCGCGCTTCTGGTCATCGGAGAGAACCGCATAGGCTTCGGAAATTTCCTTGAAGCGCTCCTCGGCGCCTGCCTCTTTGTTGCGGTCCGGGTGGAACTTCAGGGCAAGGGTGCGGTAGGCGTCCTTGAGCTCTTCCTTGCTCGCGCTCTTGCCCACTCCAAGTATATCGTAGTAGTCGCGCTTGGTTGGCATAAAATCTATCCCCTAATGTTAATGGCTAGAATAGTGCGGTTTAAGTTTATAAATGTTAATACGGTATTGACAGTTTGGGCAAAATTGTCAAGATGAAGTGGACAGAAACTTCTTTTGCAGGGAGGAGTTAGGGCGGAATTGGTTGGGGATTGCCAATCCCTTTTTTTCTCAGGCTGCCGTAAAGGTGAAAAAGTCAAGCGCGAGCTTGAGCGCGAAGAGAAGCAGAAGCAGGGTGAACGCCCTTTTTATCAGCGCATTGTCTATGCGCCCGTTCGCCATTTTCCAGGAGCCGGCAAAGGAGCCGATGAGCGCGGCGGTGGAGGTAAGCGCCATCAGGCCGAAGTTGGCTTGCGGAAGCAAGTACAGGTGCCCAAGCAGGCCGAAAAGCGAGGCTGAAAAGACCACCGGGTGGGATATTATTGATGCCTTTTTCGGAGAAACGCCCGACTCGATGAGAAAGGGCACCAGGAAAAGCCCGCCCCCAATTCCAAGAAGGCCGCTAAGCGTCCCTGTCGTTGTGCCCGCACCCGCCCGCGCGGCAATTGATGGGAGGGAGGCGCCAAGCCCCTCTGCCGTGCCTGCCCCCCCCTCTGCCAGGGCGGGATTTTTGGAAGGCTTGGTTTTGTAGATTAGCATGCGCAAGGCGCCGGCAAAAAGCACCAGCGAGAATATCCCTATGATTATTTGATGGGGCAGGAAGGAGGAGAGAAGCGCGCCAAGAGGCGCGCCGATGAGCGAGCCTAGCATTATCCAAGAGACCGCCTTGAGGTCGATTAATTTACGGCAGTTGAAGGCGGAGGTGCCAGATGTCACCATGTTGAGCAGAAGGCCGGTCGGGATTGCAACCTCAAGGGGGAAGCCCAGCCACAGGAAGGCTGGCACATATACCGATGAGCCGCCAAGCCCAAGAAGCGAGAATATTCCGGAAAGGGCAAGCACGAGCAAAAACGAAAGCAGCAGCGGATCCATGCGGGGGTATTGCCAAATGCCCTTTTATTGGTTGCACCTCTTGGGTGCGGGGGAATTTGCCGCTTGATTGCATTGCGCACCAGAAGATTGTGCCCCTTTTTCATTCACTTTGCAGTCAGCACGCCGCGGAACATGTTCATGCCGCAGTGGAAACGGTACTGCCCGGGGGAGGGAGGAGTGAAGGTTGCTGAAACGGTCTGCCCGTTCCTTGAGACAAGGTTCACAGGTGTGCCCACGCCGTCGAGAATGAGCTGCGCGCCGCAGCCTGCACCCGGCTCTGCAGTAAAGTCAAGCCGCACCGTTTGGCCTGCGTTTACGCTAGGGGCTGGGTTGTCGTAAACGCCGCTTGAGAGCGCATGGACGGATACCACTTGCAGGTTCTGCGGGCTTGCGCCAGTTGATTGCGGTTCGCCTGCGCTTTCACGTATAGAGTCATCAATTTTCATCATGGCACAGCCCCCGCCCCCGCAGCCGCCCCCGTAGTTGCCTTGTGCTGATGAGGCGCCCGCGGTGCCGCTCCCGGAAAGAAACATAAATCCAACCCCTGCGAATGCGAGAAGCAATACTGCCGCGAATGCCAATTTCATGCTGTCCATAATTTCACCCCGAATCTCAAAGTTTTATCCACCTAAGGGTAAGCGCGTTTGCCACCACCGACACGCTAGAAAGAGCCATCGCCCCCCCTGCGAATATTGGGGAGAGCTGCAGGCCGTATGAGTAGAAGACTCCCGCAGCGATCGGAATGCCCACCACATTGTAGACAAGCGCCCAAAACATGTTTTGCTTTATCTTGTCCATTGTTGCCCTTCCAAGCCTTATGGCGCGGGGCACGTCCATAGGGTCGCTTCGCATGAGCACCACGCTGCCCGATTCCATGGCAACATCCGTGCCAGAGCCCATTGCAATCCCTATGTCCGCATCTGCAAGCGCTGGCGCATCGTTCACGCCGTCGCCCACCATTGCCACTTTTTTGCCTTCGGACTGCAATCGCTTGACATACTCTGCCTTTTGCGCTGGAAGCACCCGGGCAAAGACTTTTGTTATTCCGGCTTTGGCCGCGATTGCATTGGCAGTTCTTTCATTGTCGCCAGTTATCAGATAGCTTTCAATGCCAAGCTTGGAAAGCTCGGAAATCGCCTGCCTGGAGGTTTGCTTTACTTCGTCAGCAACTGCGATTATGCCAAGCAGCTGTTTGCCTTTGCCGACAAACATCGCTGTTTTGCCCTCGTTTTCAAGCTTCTGGGAGACTGCTTGGGCCTTGCCGTTTATTTTTCCGAACAGGAGGAAGCTTCCGACCAGATAATTTTCTTTGCCTATTTTGCCGCGCACGCCTTTCCCGGCGATTGCCTTGAAGGATTGCACTTTGGAGAGCTGGATTCCTTTTGCCTTCGCCTCGTTCACTATCGCTTCTGCAAGAGGGTGCTCGGATGGCTTTTCAAGCGAAGCGGCAAGGAAGAGCAGAGTCTGGGGTGAAATTGCGGAAGTTGGAACAATGTCTGTGACTTTTGGCTTTCCCTCCGTTATTGTCCCGGTCTTGTCGAAAATTACCGAATTTATCCTGTGCATTTGCTCGAGCGCCTCGGCGTTTTTTATCAGCACTCCGCGCTGCGCCCCTATGCCGGTGCCCACTATTATTGCAGTCGGAGTGGCAAGCCCAAGCGCGCAGGGGCAGGCGATCACGAGAACCGAGACTGCAAACATGAGGGAAATCTGGAAGGGTGCGGCTGCCGCAAAATGCCAATAGGCAAAGGTGGCAAGCGCGATTGCTATCACCACTGGAACAAAGTAGGAACTTATGGCGTCGGCAAACCGCTGGATGGGAGCGCGGCTTCCCTGCGCCTCTTCCACCAGCTTCACAATGCGCGCAAGGGTGGTTTCTGCGCCGACCTTTGATGCCTTGAATGTGAAGCTGCCGTGCTTGTTTATGGAGCCGGCAATCACGCCGCTTCCTTTTGTTTTTTCAACCGGGATGGACTCGCCGGTCACTAGGGACTCGTCCACTGAGGAATTGCCTTCAAGCACTATTCCGTCAACCGGTATGCGCTCACCCGGCTTTACCACCACCAAGTCCCCGACCGCAACCTCGCTTGATGGGATTTCCATTTCCTTCCCTTTCCTTATCACGTGCGCCATTTTTGGCGAGAGGCCCATAAGTTTTTTTATCGCCTCGCTAGTCCTTCCCTTCGCCACCGCCTCAAGGTATTTGCCGAGTATGACAAGCGTAATGAGCGAGGATGAGACTTCAAAATACTGCTCTTCGACATAGCCGAATAGGGCAAAGAGTGAAAAAAGGTAGGCTGCGCTGGTGCCAACTGCAATCAGCGTGTCCATTGAGGCGCTGCGGTTGCGCGCCGAGGCGAACGCACCTTGGAAAAAGCTCCAGCCCACCATGAATTGCACCGGTGTTGCAAGAAGGAAGAGCAGGGGCAGCCTGTAGGGGAAATCCATCAGGAACATGCCCAGTGCCAATGCAGGAATGGAAAGGGCTGCCCCCAGGAACAGTTTGCCTTTAAGTTCTGCGATTTCTTTTTCGCGCTCCTTTTTTTCCCTGCCAGAGTCAAAGCCCACAGAAGCGGAATATCCGAGCGACTTCACCCTCTCAATTATCTGGGTTTCGCCAAGCTGCGCCTCGTCGTATTCCACCTGAGCCCGGGCTGCCGCATAATTCACGTTTGCGCTTTTCACCCCGGGCAGTTTGGACAGGCCCTTGTTGATTAGGGCGGCACAGCTCGCGCAGTGCATGCCATTTATGGTAAAGTCCTCTTTTTTCATAGAATCACTGAGGATGAGCGGGGCGCAAGAAGCATCACCGCGAGAGTGGCTGCAAAAAGCAATGCGCAGGCAATGGCAAACTTCCACCCCTTCATGGGCCTTGCCTCCTGCCGCCTGCTGGCACAGGAATAAATCATGAATGCCAAGCCGGCAAGTATGAGAAGGCAGCTTGCGATGAAAATGGGCATGAAAAGCGAGAGGTTGTCAAGCGCCATCATGACCGTGAGCATGGCGCCCATTGTTCCTCCCATCAGCCCTGCCATCAGCCCCTCAAGTGCGCCCATTATGCCGCAGCACTTGCCGCACCATGCGCCTGAGGCCATGCCGATTGCCATCCCGCAAACGCTTCCTATGAACATGCCGTTTGTCGCGCCAATTATCGCGCCGAAGAGAAATCCCCCCATCATCCCGATGGTCATGCCCACCATCATGCCCTCCATGCAGGTGAACTGCGTGCGGTGGGAGTGGTAGTGCGCGATTGCCGCCAGAAGCCCCACGCTTGAAAGCGCGCAGTAGGCTGCGTAGGGGATAATGGAAGCGGGAAGGATATTGAAAGCTAAGCTTGCCACGGCTATGAAAATGAAGAGAAGGGCAAGCGAGCCTGCAGACATCAGCAGCAGCTTGCGCACTTGCGCGAGATTTTCCTTGCCGAGTGCAATGCCGGACAGGAAGCCCTTCAGCTCCTGACCGAACGTTGCTTGTGTTTCATCAGCCATAATTTCACCTAAGCCTTGTAGCCGCTTGCGTTTATTGCCTTTTTTACCGCAGAGGGGTCAAATCCCTCGCCTTCCACTTCCACCATTCCTTTCACCGCATTGGCTTCCACAGCCTTCACCCCTGCGATGCCGCCGATTTCCAGCTGCAGCAGCTTTTCGCAAGCCGAGCAGTGCATCCCCGATACCTTGAAAGATTGCTTCATAAGATCACCCATGCGCGCATGTGCATCAGCGGACCTGCAACCGTTTAAATAGGTACCCGTGAAACTAGTTTCATAGGAAGGGAATTTCATGGAGTTTGGGGAAAACAGGGGCTTGCTTGCCATACTTGCGCTGGTGCTGGCTCTTTTTGCGGTTGCGGTATTTTTCTACAACCAAACGCTCAATTCTCTTGCGGCAGGAAGCTGCAGCGACGTGCCAGGCGCCTGCCCGCATGAAAAGGTGGTTGAGACGCAAAATGCGATAATTGCCGCGCTCATATTGGTGATTGTGGCTATTGTGGCGTGGATTGCACATCAAATGATGGGAAATAAATCGGAAGGCGCAGTGGGTGCAAGGGAAGGAGCAAAACCGAAAGCCAATGGCACTGTGCTAGAAGCAGATGAGAAAAAAGTGGTGGAGGCGCTGCGGGAGGCGGGCGGCTCGTCTTTCCAGTCAGAGGTAATCAAGCGCCTTGGTTACAGCAAGGTGAAGGTTTCACGGATACTTGACCGGATGGAGCAGAAGGGGCTGTTGGAGAGGAAGAGGCGAGGGATGGCGAATTTGGTGGTGCTCAAGTGAGTTTCATACATCCGAAGTCAGAGGTAGACCCAAAAGCCCAGCTTGGAAAAAACGTTTACATTGCCGCATTTGCCTGCCTTCGCTCTGACGAAGGGAAGATAGATATTGTGGATAAT
>CAYSQN010000051.1:0-5669 GCA_964433305.1 Microcaldota archaeon
GTATGGCAAAAACAAGCTGGGCCGCGCTTCTTGCGGCAATAATCATCTGCAACCTCGCAGGCGCAATCGGCTCCCTCTTTACATTTTCCGCCATTCCGACCTGGTATGCTACACTCAACAAGCCCTCCTTTTCACCACCCAACTGGGTCTTCGGGCCGGTCTGGACCGCGCTTTACATACTGATGGGCATAGCTGCATATTTGATCTGGCAAAAGGGCTGGAAGAATAAGCAAGTGCGCTTAGCGCTTGCGATCTTTGGCATCCAGCTCATACTCAACGCGCTTTGGAGCATCCTTTTTTTCGGGCTGCGCTCGCCCCTCTACGGGCTGCTTGGCATCATTCCCCTTTGGCTTTCCATAGCTGCCTGCATTAAGCTCTTCTATCCGCTTGACAAACGCGCAGCATACCTTCTGATTCCATACATACTCTGGGCGAGCTTTGCCACGATACTCAACGCAGCGATTTGGTGGATGAACCCATAGATTACCAAATACCCGGCACTAATCTCCATTTCACTTTCTTGCAGTATTCGGTGTACCCCGCAAGTTCCCGCCTGAGCACTTCCTCCTCGTTTTTTATCCTCAGGGCAAGAAGAGGGGGCCAGAAAAGGAAAGGCACCAGCGCAACATACGAACCCAATGCAACAGGCGAAGCCAGGCACAAAAGAAGCATGCCCGCATACATGGGGTGCCTGACTGCGGAATAAGGGCCGCTGGAGACGACTTTCTGCCCCTTTTCCACCCGTATGGTCCTTGAGGCATAGCTGTTCTCCCTGAAAACTACGAACACAAGCGCATAGCCAAGAAGCACAGCCACATCGGCGGCAATTGACAGCTCGGAGGGCACGCTGCTCCAGCCAAACCGCCTGTCCAGCCCCGGAAGCAGGAAGCCAATCAGGAAGATGGGCAGGCTAAGCATCTGCACCAGCTGCTGTTCCTTTTCCTTCTCCTTTGCCTGGAAGCGCCTTTCCAAAAAGCCCGGGTCGCGCTTGAGAAAATAGAGGAGCACTGCCACCATGGGCAAGAAAAGCGCGCCCAAATACAGCCACGCCTGCCAATAGTCAAACGTGCCTGCGGGCAGGAAAAGCATGCAGGCCACTAAGAGCACTCCCCCAAGAAGGAAAACCACTGCCTTGAGTGCAGTTCCGGCCATGCAAGAGCTAAGGCTGGGGAAGAATAAAAGCCCACACCACTCCACACCCGATGCGCATGCTGCTGCGGCAACATGCATCAGACATCGAGCGTTTCGACGCCCGATGCTGAAGCCCGCGCCTTTAGGCGTGGGTTGGCGGCTGGTGGGTGCAAATCACATTCCCAAAAACTTCATCAGCTCAAAGACCAGGAAGGCAGGCCATAAAATGGCTTTCAAAATCCCGAGAAACCCTGCCCAGTAGCTATTTGAGGTGAGGAGGTAATAGGCAAGCGCCCCGATAAACCCCAGCCCATAAAAAGCCCCGCCGCTTCCGCCCCCGCCATGCTTGAACTGCCAGTTCTTGCTTTTGCCGTCCTTGCATTCATCCTCTATCTTCGCCCCGACGGCTTTCCCGATCTCTTCCCAGGTTTGTTCTTTTGCCGATTCCTTCTTCATCGCCATCACCTCCATTTGAATGTTATGCTGTCAGGCTCACGCTTGAATTATAATCTTAAGCCAAACCTTCGTCAACTGCAAAGCAAACACCAGGCTGCGTAGAAGTTTTTAAAAATTCAGGATGAGTACTGCATTTATGGGCAAGCCATCCACCTCTAAAAAAGAACTGCCAGCAGAACAGCGTGAAACACTGCTTAGGGCATTGAAAGATCGTTTTGAGGCAAACATGGGCCGGCACAGGAGTATTGAGTGGTCTAAAGTACATGCAAGACTGCAAGCTAACTCCGGCAAACTCTCCTCGCTTTATGAAATGGAGGCAACAGGGGGCGAGCCGGACGTTGTCCTTCATGACAAAAAGACGGGCGAATACCTCTTTTACGATTGTTCTAAGGAATCCCCTGCCGGCCGCAGGAGCGTTTGCTACGACTCCGAGGCACTTGAGGCAAGGAAAGAGCATAAGCCGAAAAACAGCGCTCTTGGCATGGCGGAGGGCATGGGCATTGAGCTTTTAGGTGAAGCGCAATACCGCGAGCTGCAGAAACTCGGGGCTTTCGATACCACGACATCGAGCTGGGTGAAAACGCCCTCCGACATCAGAAAACTCGGCGGCGCCCTCTTTTGCGACCGCCGCTACAACACCGTCTTCCTGTACCACAACGGCGCTGACTCCTACTACGCCGCAAGAGGGTTCCGTGGCTCGCTTCGGGTCTAAATTTGGGAGCAGTTGCGGTGGAAAACCTTACTTCTTCAATAGCTTAACCCCTTAGAGGGCACCGGCACGCCGCTTAACACAGCTTTTTATGCCGCCAACAGGCCAGTTCTTTTGGTGATGCGCATGGCACGCTGGCACAAAGACGAAAAAGGCTACCCCCGCTTTTCAGATTCGGACAAACTCGTCCACAGGTGGAAGGCTGAGAAGAAGCTTGGGCGGAAGCTCTCGGATGGCGAAGTGGTGCACCACAAGAACAGGAGAAAGGCTGATTATAGCGACAGCAACTTGTGGGTTTTTCCAAGTCAGAGGCAGCATTGGATGTTGCACCGCAGGGCAACAGACAGGAGAGCAACGCTCTCCTGGAGGGCCCATAGGAAAGATGGATGGTGAAAGGATAAATAGTGCTAGAAAGGCTAGGAGTTAATTAGAATAAGCTAAAAGATTTTAGGATAAGTGGTTTTGATGCGTATCGCATTGTTATTTGGATGAAATGATAGCGTTGCGTTTGGAGAAGATAGTAATAAAAAGTATTTGTATCTTATCATTAATGATAAGATATGGCTACTATTGATGAAGTACTTGGTAGGATGAGGCCCGTCTTCCTGGCACGGGAGTTCATAGCGGCGCTTGGGGGAAAACGGGATTATGCCTATGTCGCCCTCAACCGGCTCAAGCAAAAAGGGAAAATAGCAAACGTAAAGAGATGGTGGTGGGCAAAAGATGGCGCAACACCCGAAGAGATAGCGTCTTCCATTTCCTACCCCTGCTATCTCTCTTTCCATTCCGCTCTCCACGTGCACGGGCTTACCACGCAGATTCCAAGGCAGGTGCAGCTGGCAGTATGCAGAAAGGCAAAAAAATACAGTTTTGCCGGAGGCGAGGCAAGGGAGTATAGGGTAAAGAAAGAAGAGTTCGGCGAATTTGAGATAAACGAGGGGATTCCCATTGCAAGCGCGGAAAAGGCGTTTGCAGACTGCCTGCGGTTTCCCAGGGCGTGCCCGAATGCCATCCTGGCCGAAGCAATGGAGGGGGTGGATATTTGGAAAGTGAAGAAGGGCTGCAACAGGAGGATGCTGAAGCGGCTGAAAGAGGTTGAAGGGAATGCTTGACAGGGAGTTGCTTGGCAATGGCGGCGAGCCTGGCTTTAATTTGGGGCAGAAGGAAAAGGACTACGTGCAGCACTGGCTTCTTGCCTATTTGGGAAGGGAGGGCTTTCTTGGCGTCTTCAAGGGGGGCACTTCGCTGCAGAAAGCATATTCGCTTCCCAGGTATTCGGAGGATTTGGACTTTACGCTTAATGGTGCGCCTTTGCCTGACTTTGACGCCATCTCCAGGTATCTTGGCTCTGCAGGCTTTGGGGCGCCTAGCTGGAAAAAGAAGGAGGTGGATAGTTCGCAGCGCGCCAAGCTCCGGCTGCAGGGCCCGCTTTACAATGGCAGGGCGATTAGCGAGTGTTCGGTCAGCCTGGACTTTTCTGCGCGGGAAAGCGTTGCCCTCCAGCCTGCAAGGCTGGAGATACGCCCGGCTTATGCAGATATCATGCCCTATTCCGTGCTGGTAATGGCAAGGAAGGAGATTGCGGCTGAAAAAGTGCGTGCCATAATGACGCGTGCGTCCGCCCGCGATTTGTACGATCTTGCTTTTCTGGTGCGGCAGGGTTTTGTGCCTGATGAAGGATTGATTAATGGAAAGCTGTCTTACTATGATTTGAAGTATTCGCTTGAGGCATTTGAAAAATCAGTAGAAAAACTTGCCAAACTATGGAAGGTGGAAATGAGAATATTGGTGGCGCATGTTCCTGAATTTGAGGCTGAAAAGGAGGAAGTTTTGAGAGGGATGAGGAGTTTGTAGAAAACATCACCTCAATAAACCAAAGAAATCAATACAGCATCTTGGTATACCCACTTTTACCAAAACATGGGCATTTCCATTCTTTTGGCCTGTTTGCACGGATAAGGGGGCTTCCGGCATCCCAGTTTGCTGCTAAACATTGATACGATGAACCATGAGTGGGAAAGGGGCGGGTGCGCGCATGGGTGGGTTTACTGATATGGGAACGCGCGAGAAAAAGGAGAGTACCGTATTGGTGTTTGCGGGAGAGGTGCCGTTTGTTTTTTAAAAAGAAGCGCGCTGAAAATTGCGATGAGCGTAATTTTCAAGCCGGTAATTCCCTCAGCGGTCAAAATCGTCAACCCTAAGGAACTGCCAGCGTATCTTGTGCAGCAGAGGACCAAGATTTGGAGCAAGATGCTTAGGGAAGAGGAGTTTTTTCCTGGTTTTTCTGCCCCGAATGCCAAAAAAGAGGTGCCGGAAGAAACAAGGGAGCAGCTGTTGGGGGGGATTTACCTCAAGTATGCCGATGCGTTATCACCGTTTTTCCACAGGAACATCCGGCTTATTGGCGGAGTGGTTGGGGGGCAGCCCGACTCGGACACGCTTGAGCAGCTGTCCAGGCTCCAGTATGCTGCCTGGCGCAATAATGATGGGAATCTGAAGGATGTTCAGGGCTATTTGAAAGGGCTGGAGGAGAAAACGCTTGGAGTGAAAAACAACCCAACCCCAATAGTCGCTTATTTCCGGGACAACTTTGAGACCGGGGAGGTTGGCAACACCATAGAAGCCGCGGTGTTTCCCCGCCAGGTAAAAAGCGAGGATGTTACTTTTTGGGATAATGTCGCAAAAAAAGACACTCTGATGGGAGATGTTCTTGTCTGCCCCATGATTTGCTCGCATATGACCATCAAGGGGGTGGGAAGGAGCCTCATAGTGGAAGGAGTGCTTCCGTATGCCGCTGTTTTGGCGTATTTCAGGCCCATTTTCGGCCTTTTTGACCTTATCGCCTATTCGCGCCCGACAAACGAGCCCAACCCCCCAAATGCTTCCGCAGTGGAGCACGTGCTAAACGATCCGAACTGGGCGAGCTTTCATTGCAGGAACGTGTCCAAGCTGTTGTGCGTGGTGCCGGATGGGATAAACGTTAAGCTGGCGCCACATACGCTCGGCCGTGGGTTTGTAGTGGGCTATGCCGCGCATCTGCGGCCAAGCAATGGGATGCTTGCCGTGCTGCATGAGATAGAGAAAGACGTAACGCTTGCGCTCAATCTGATTGAGTGAGGCTATCCGTCAAAATACCCTTCAGGGCACTTGAAGGAAGGCTTCCCGTAATTGCCATGCGAAGAGCCGCTGCTGCTGGAAACCTCGGGAAGCCTGAAAAGCGCGCGGAAGGCGTCGGCAAGAGGCCCAACCACTGTGTTTATCGATTGGGGGTTGCCAACAATTGCGATTATTGGAACCTGCTTCTTCTCGGCGTTTGAGTAGGAAAAGGAGAACTTTATGGAGTGGTGGGAAAGCGCTGCTTCCATTTCACTTT
>CAYSQN010000052.1:0-5546 GCA_964433305.1 Microcaldota archaeon
TATATTTTCCCACGAGTCGGTTGGGGGGCGCGAGCTTGCCGGGTACGGGGGGTTTGCCGCGCTTTTGAGGTTCAGGCTGCGCTAAGGCCCTGTTTAAAAACACTTCATTATAGAAAAGGCAACATGAATGCGCGGAAGAATATGAAAAACCCATTGGAGAATCGACGTGAGTCCGATATTGCGAACCTTAGGATAGATGCTGACGGCCACCTGAGCTACCAGAGTGGCAAAAGGAAGTTTAGCAGCCGGAATCTTGCGCCGGATGTTGTTTCGGATAAAGCTTTTCTCCCAAAAATTACAAAGAAATCTATAAATCAAATGCTTGATGCCCTTGAGGACATGGGGCATTTCAGGGATTTTGCCGGCAAGCGCAAAACTGAAACCGAGGTTAGGGGCAGCCTGCGCGAGTCGCTCGAATACGTTCAGCAGCTTTCAAAGAATGATGACTTGGAGAGAGAGGCAAAACCCGTACAGGTCATGTGCCTTGTGCCCCTGATTGCGCAGTTTTTCTTCGGGGAGGTTGCCAACAAAAAAGATGGACTTCCCGAGCAAGAGTATGGGGAGTTGCAGGGGATAGTGCGCTATTTGTTTGTGCGCCACAGCCGCCCCATGCTTGATGGGTTCATGCGGCATTTTCCGGATGAGGGCCATAATTATTGGGATGACTCCAAGAGCGGCTTGGGCGAGATGGTTTCCGGCAATTCCTTTGTTCCTCCGGAGGATATTTTGGGCAAAATTGAAGGCTATGTTAAGAAACACTCGGATGCGAAGGATTGGGCGGATATTGCATTGTTGGAGCATGTTGGGATGAGCATTTACCTTCTTGTCCAGCTTTCACGGCAGTTCGGCGTGTATAAGCCCATGGATGCCAATTTTATGAGGTATGCCTGAACCGGCTGGAGCGCGCAGATGCCGCTCATTTGCCTTGCTTCTTGTGAGTAATCCAGATGAGCGCACATGCCGCCAAAATGGCAAGCAAGGTTGCGCCTCCCAAGGGGTAATCTAAATCAGTAAGCTGTGAGCTGGAACCTGCATCTGAAGCGGGAGGAGGGGCGCTTGGCTTTGATTGGTTCTCTTCCCCAGCATCTGCACTTGCATTCGACTCGCCTGGAGGTGCGGGAGGGAGAGGGGGAGCGGAGATGTTTTCCTGCGCAGGAGGGGAAGCGGAAGATTGCTTTGGCTTCTCGCGGAGGATATTCTTTTCAAAGCCGCTTGTCTTGCAGTTCCTGATGGTGACATTTTTCCATTGGGCGTGCACCGCGTAGGTTTTGGAGGTGTTGTCCCCGGTTATCTGCAGCCCCTGGCAGTCTATTGAAACGTTGTCTGTGTCCACTTCAAAGCAGGTGGAGCCGTTAATTGAAAGGCTGGAGGAGAGGTAATGGGCTCCTGGGGAGGAAACGGTGCCGCAGGAGGAGAGGTCTGCTATCCGCACTGCTGATGAGTTGCTGCGGAACAGAAGCGCCCCTTTCTGGTACAATCTTGCGGCGCATTGCCAACTGTCGCCATTGGAAAGGGCATCCGCCCCAAGCATGGCGGAAAGTGAGGCGCCGGCTGGCAGGTTTTCCGCACTGCCGGAAAATGAGGGCTGTACCTCCCCGTTTTTGCTCCACTGGTATTTGACATCGTATTGCCCGCGCTGCAGGTCATCCACAATTGAGATGTTGCAGGAAAGTGGGGAGGAATTGGAGGGGTAAGGCGGGAATATTGAGGCGCCCACTGTCGGATAATTCGCCTTGGGGTCGCCAAACATCACCGCCGCCCAGGAAAGGGTGGGAATGGAACTCCAAAGTATCTCGCCCATGTTCCTTCCTGCCACATAGCTTTCTGCCACGTACTGCGAGACTGCAACCTGGCTTGCAAAAGGCTCCACCGCATAGCCAAGCCCGGCGGTTGCCCCCTCCGCGAGGTAGGAGGAAACGAGGTAGTTGTTGTAGTAGTACTTTTTGCCTTCGATGACATAGCCTATGTCGGTGTCCTGCGTGCTTCTTGCCGACCAGGAAAATCGGCTGGAGGCAAGCGAGCCGTTCTTCCAGGTGTAGTTGCGAAGCGTTGGGTTGCCATGGTCGCAGTCCCCGAAGTTGTAGCAGCCGAATGCGTCAAGGTAGGAAACTTCCGCCAGCTTTGATGGAAGCTGGGAGGTTTCCTCACCGTCATATAGGATGTTGAGGCCCTGCGCAAAAAGCGTCTTGTTCGCCATTGCAAATGGATAGGACTGGATGTTCCCATACTTGGCAAGCACGTGCAATCCGGAGTCTCGCTCTTTTTTGGTGAATGAGGCTGCGCTGTCCACCATGTGCTTCACGGTCTTGACGGTTTTGGCATCCAGCCGCCCCACCAGGTAAATGCCGAAGCCCTGATGGCTGAAGCGCTTGTTGGAGGCATAGTAGGGGTTGGGGACTGCCCCTGATTGGCCGATGAAGCTTTCGTAGGGGCCGTTGAGGAGCATTATTTCGGTGTCCACTGAAGAGGAGTTCGCGCATTCCACGCTGTGGCAGTCGCCTCCCCAGCCTTCGGTTTCGTTGGTCCAAAGCGGGATGCCTTTGGTAAGCACGATGTAGTTTATGGATGCGCCCTGGGGGGACTGAAGATATTTTTTTAGGGGCTGCAGCAGTGTCCTGTTGAGCATATCGAACTTGATTGGAGTTTCTTGGGGCATGTCGACCCTAAGAATTTGGGTGAGCCCTGGGCGGCGGGAGGCGAAGTAAGCTGCTACTTGGTACGAATCTTGCGACTGGGAGTTGTAAATGACAAGCACGTCTGAATAGTCGGCCAATGAAACGGAGCACAGCAGGAGGAGGAGGATTGGGAGTTTGCGGGCGGCTTGGCTGTCCATAGGCGCACCTAACTGCTTTTCAGCATGAGAAGCTGCGCAAGCAATGCCTCAATCTGCAGCGTTTCGTTCGCGCCTTCCACCAGCCTGAAGTTGTATTCGCCAATCTTGTCGACAAGCGCCACTTTCTCCCTCTCAGAAATTTCAAGCAGGTCAACTGTGCGGTACATCTGCAGCAGCACGTCCTCGCCGCTCATCCCGTAATTTATCATCAGCTGGTGGAGCTTTTTCCTTGCCTCGATGAACTTCTTGCCGATGGCAAGTTCCATCATCTCCTTCACTTCCGCAGGCTCTGCCCGCCCTGCGCTTTGGTAAACCGATTCGGGGGAAAGATGCTTGCCTTGCAAGGAAGCGCCCTGAAGCGCGTTTATCGCCCTGCGCATGTCGCCTTCTGAAACGTAGAGTATGGCCTCCACTGTTTTGGAGTCAATCTTGAGCCCTTCTGCCTTGGCCACCTTTTCCACCATCTGGCTGCAATCCTCTGATGAAAGCGGGCGGAAGCGGAACACGCTGCATCGGCTTTGTATGGGCTCGATTATTTTGGAGGAATAGTTTGCGGACAATATGAAACGCGTGGTGCCGACATAAAGCTCCATGGTGCGCCTAAGCGCGTTTTGCGCGTCCGTGGTGAGCGAGTCAGCCTCGTCAAGGAAAATAATTTTGAATGGGACGGAGGAGAGCGAGGCTGTCCTTGCAAAATCCTTTATCTTGCCGCGCACCACGTCAATGCCGCGCTCGTCTGAGGCATTGAGCTCAAGGATGCACTCCTTGTAGCTTTGCCCGTAGAGGTCCCGTGAAAGGGCAAGGGCCGCGGTGGTCTTGCCAATCCCGGGGGGGCCTGCGAAAAGCAGGTTGGGCATGTTCTTTTCCCGCACGTAGGCAGACAGTATGGAAACCACGCCCCTTTGCCCTGCGATGTCAGGCAGGCTGCGGGGGCGGTACTTCTCGGTCCAAGGTGTGAAATCCTGCATTTTCCTCCCGATGGGCTTTGGCTCCAAATACTTAAATACATTCGTAAACGAAGAATACAAGTGCCTGGGGGGTGCGGATGGGCGGGTTATGCCTTTTTGTGCGCCAGGCAGGGGATAATATGCAGGACATCCACTATTCACTTTTGCTTTCAGCCATAGTTGTGGCGTTCCTGTCCTTTTCCGGGGCGGCAGGCGAACTGCACCCGTTTTTCCTGATTGCGCTTTTCGCCTTGTCCCAGGCGGGCTTTTTCGCCCTAGTGGCCCTTGAGAAAGCCGGCGCCGCCACCCCGTGGAGGGAGTATGTTTTCATAATGATGGTTTTTGTCTGCTTTGCCGCGGTCTGCCTCGCATACGGCTCATTGCGGCTGTTTTTCCCCCTGTTTTTCATGCCGGTGGCCTTTTGCACGCCCGCGATGGGCACGCTGTTGAGGCACTATCTGCAATAGGTGATTATGCTTGCACGACCAGCCAAAGCTTGAACACGAGATACTGGAAAGTTGGAAAAGGGAAAAGACCTACGAGGAGGCAAAGCTCCTCTCATCCAAAGGCAAGCAGTTTTACTTCTGCGACGGGCCCCCATACGCCACCGGGCAGATTCACCCGGGCACCGCCTGGAACAAGTGCATCAAGGACGCCATTTGCCGCTACAAGAGGATGAAGGGCTTTGCCGTCCGCGCGCAGCCAGGCTTCGACACCCACGGGCTGCCAATAGAGGTCAAGGTGGAGCAGGAGCTGCGGTTCACCAACAAGCGCCAGATTGAAGAGTACGGGGTTGGTGAGTTTGTGGGCAAGTGCAAGTCGTTTGCCACGCAATACATAGGAATCATTTCCGCTCAGTTCCAGCGCTGCGGGGTGTGGATGGATTTCGACCGCCCCTACATCACCTACAAGGACGATTATATCGAGTCCTCCTGGGCCACCCTTCGCGCAGCCCACGACAAGGGGCTTCTCCACCAGGGAGTGTATGTCGTCCCCTATTGCAGCCGATGCGAGACCACCCTTGCCAATTACGAGCTTGAGTATGGCGAGCAGGAAGACCCTTCCATCTATGTCAAGTTCAGGCTTGAGGGCTCCAAAAACGAATACCTTGTGATTTGGACCACCACACCCTGGACGCTGGTTTCCAATGCGGCGGTGATGGCGCACCCCATCTTCACCTATGTCAAGGTCAAGGTCGGGGAAGAGGTCTGGATAGTTGCCAAGGACCGCCTCGAGAGCCTGCTTTCGCTTTTGGGCGAGAGCGCCGTTGTGGTTTCGGAACTGTCGGGCAAGAAGCTTGACAAGCTGGAATACCGCCTCCCTCTGGACGGGAAGGTTGGGAGGGAGATAAAGCGCACTGTGGTGCTCACCGACGAGTTTGTGGCGCTTGAGGATGGGACCGGGCTGGTGCATTGCGCCCCGGGGCACGGGCCTGAGGATTTCATTATCGGCAAGCGCTTCGGCCTGGAAATTTTCTCGCCCGTGGACCATGCGGGCAAATTCACCAAGGAGGCTGGCGGGTACGCGGGCAAAAAAGTCAGGGAATGCTCATCGAAAGTAATTGAGGACCTCAAGGAGGGCCGCGCGCTGGTGCACGAGGGGAAAATCACCCACCGCTACCCGCATTGCTGGAGGTGCAAGACCCCCCTCATATTCATGGCCACCGACCAGTGGTTCATCTCCATCACCAAACTCAAGGAGCAGATGCTCTCGCAAATCGAGGCATGCGACTGGCAGCCCCAGCATGCCAAAAACCGCTTCAGGGA
>CAYSQN010000053.1:0-5503 GCA_964433305.1 Microcaldota archaeon
CCTCGGCGCCATCCAAGCTCATTCTTTTCGGAGAGCACTATGTGGTTTACGGCTCCAGTGCGCTTTCGCTTGCCATCGAGCCTAGGAATTCCGTGGAATTTTCCATCCCCACCGCAGGAGCAGGCACTCTTGGAGGGGCAGGCAAAACATTCGGAAGGGGAATTTGCATCCGCTCGGCGTGGGGGGAAGGCTGGATTGGCACGGATGGCACTGCGCAAGGCCCGCGGGAAATCGGGATGTACGCGGCGGTTGCCAGAAAAGTTTTCAGAAGGGCAAACCTCCCCGATTGCGCCGCAGTGGTGAAAACGGGCTGGAACGTCAAGGGAACTGGGCTGTCGGCATCCATTTGCGCGTCTTTTGCAGCCGGGCTTTTCAGGATGGCCGGAAGGAAGCCGTCCCGGGAGGCTATTTTCCTTGCCGCGCAGGAAGGGGACGCGGTGGCGCACGGGGGGCGCGCATCAGGCATTGATGCAAAAACCTCAAGCTTTGGCTGCCCACTTGTTTTTACCCGCAGTTTTTCCCCGCCCGGATTTGAAGCCAAGAGGTTGAAATTTTCCCTGCCTTCTGGCTGCTGCCTTTTGGTGGTGGACACTTTCAGGGGAGAGCGGGACGGCACGCTTGCCATGGTGGAAAAGTTCGCCCATTCTTTTGGGATTGTTGGGAAGCCAGGGGAGATTGCGCAGGAAAAAAGGTCCGAAGTGCAGGAGGATTATGCCATGTTTTGGAGTGGGGTTGAAGAGTATTTGAAGAACGGTGGAAGTGGGGGGTTGGGGAAAGGGGATGCCAAGCAGCTTGGGAAATTGATGGATGAAAACCACGCGCTTTTGAGGGAAAGGGGCGTTTCCTCGCAGGGAATTGAAAAAGCCGTTTCATCCGCGCTTGCCTGCGGAGCGCTTGGGGCAAAGCTCACCGGCGGCGGGGGGCGGGGAGGGGCGGCCATAGTTCTTTGTAAAGAGAAGGAGAGGGCGCAGGTGGAGAGCGGAATAGCTAGGGAAACTTCTTTTGTGTGTCATCGGGCATTGCTTGCCAAGAAGGGCGCGTGTGCCGGTTAATTTGTGGTAAAAAAAGAGGGTTTATAAAACAATTGCAGCACAGCCCTATGTTAGTTGAGATTCGAGTGCAATGCGCGGAACTGGTGATGATATGTGTTCTGCGCACAAAGTGAAGGAATATTTGAATCGGATTGACCGAAGCTTCAGTGGCTACTTGTTTTTCCGCAAGCTGGAAACCCTGGCAGATGGGCTTTTGGAGAAAAAGCAACCAATCACAGGCCGAGATTATGACGCGTTCAAGGATGCTTTCAACTCCTACGAAACTGAAAAGCTTGAAGGGGTTGTCTTGCACCATATTCCGGACCAGAAAGTAAAACTGGCGCTGGAGCTTGTGAAGAGCGCATATGGAGATGGAAAACGGGTGAGCGGGAACACGCGTGTTTCGCATCTGCTTCGAGTTGCCATGATAGCTGCTGCTTTTGGGGAAGGGAAAAACGTGGTGATTGCCGGGCTGCTGCACGATATTGTGGAGGATGTCCTGGCAGGAAAGGCGGTTTTTCCATATTGGTATGGTTCTGGCGGCAAGGAGGGGATGCTTGAGGCGATTGGGGAAATTTTCGGGGGGAGGGTGGCGGAGCTGGTTGGGAATTTGACAGATGGTGGGGGGAAATACGAGGAGTATTTGCACGCCGTTTACCAGGATGCCGATGCGGCAAAGCTCAAGATGATTGACAAGATTGTGAATTTGTGGGAGCTGGGGAACATAGAAAATTCAGAAATGCGGAAGGATAAGATAGAGAAGACTTTGGAAAAATCACGGTACCAGATAATGTGCAAACTCCCTGAAGGCATCAATGGGGTGGGCAGTATCCTCAATGACCTTCTCCATGAGGCGTTTTGGGAAGTTGAAAATTTGAATATGGCGATTATAGAGAAGCCAAATACTCCTCTTCAAGGAAGTGGAGCTTTGCAGGAACCAAAATCACTGCGGGGCCGCTCCCCGCTTCATGATTCGATAGGGAAGTGAGTGGCAGGAATTCCCGTACGCTTCCTTGGCGCGAAAGCCCCTGGAGAAGCACCACTTTTTTGCCGGGCAAAAGCACGCCCCGTTTCCCCTGTTCTTCCATTTCCAGAAGCAGCCTGCCGGCTTCCAGGGGGGACATGGGGCCTAGCTTTTCATCAATGTCAAGAAGCAGAATGGTGTGCAAGCCGCGCGAAAGGTTTTCAGCAATGACATCGTAGGCGGCCATTGGCTTGTAATTTTCCCTCCAAAAGGCAAGCGTCGCCATTTTTCCGAACTTGTAGGCCTGCAATCCGGACTCGCCTATTGCGCCCGAGAGTATGGAGGAACCGTGAATTATTGAGGTGTGAGTGCCGCGCTTTTTTGCGGCAAGCAGGAGCGACACATGGGTGGTGGCAATCATCGGGTCGCCAGAAACCACAAGGGCGGTGCGTTTTGTTGAAGCGGCCTCAAGCAGCAGCTTTTCACCCTCCACCGCTTCGCGGGAAAGCAGCGTGATTTTTTTCCCTACGATGTCCTCGAGCCTTGCAATCGTGTTTTCGGGGAGAAGGTTGGTGTAGCTTTCCGCGAAAATCCTTTCAGCCCCCTTGAGCGTTTCAAGCCCTTCGAGCGAGAGTGTCCTTTCGTCCCCTATCCCCAGCCCCACCAGGCACAGCGAGCCGCGCATTTTTTTTCCGGAGCCGCTTTCCTGCCCTGCAATTTTTTCCATACCGGCAAATAGGCTGGACACTTCTTATAAATGCCTGAGGAGGAATTTATCAATGGCGGATTCGCTTTGCGACAGCTGCAAACGGCAGGGGAGGGTGTGGTGCCCGCACCGTGCGGCGGAGTTGATAAGGCAGCGGATGCTCCCCAAGCTCTCGCAGGACATGTTCGGCCCATCGCCACCCATGCTTTTTGTCGGGCATAGTTTCTACCCCAATGTATATTGGGGGCCCCTGGTTTCCTCCGAATCCACCCTTGACGACCCACGGCAAATGTACGGGATGGGGCTTGAGAAAATAATCGAGCTTCGCGCCTCCATGGTGCGAGGCATGAAGCGCTCCGGGGTGAAGGATGGGGGCAAAATGCTCGATGAAGCGCAGATGGCGGTGATGAGCATCAAGCCCGTGGATGCCGAAACCCGCTTTTCCAAAAAGCCCGTCTTTTCCCTTGAGTTCGACTCGGTGGCCCACCCGGTTGGGGCACGCGCGCCTATTGAGAAGTTCACCTTGGCGGACAACGCAGTGGTGCCAAAAAAAGTGGACGAGCAGGTGGAAGAGGAGGGCCTTGCCTCCGATGCTGTGTCCGAGTTGCTGCTGGAGGGGTTTGACGTGCATTACCTTTCCAAGCTGCTTGCCTCCGGAATACTTGGAAGAGATGAGGGCAGAAGGCTTGTCCCGACCAAGTGGGCGATTACTGCGACTGACGACATTGCCGCTAAGCAATATATGGAATCGATTCGGCACTGTGGTGGGATTGGGGAGCCGTTGGTGTACTCGAACAGCTATCTTGGAAACCATTTCCAGGTGCTGCTTCTCCCTGGCAACTGGGAATATGAGCAATTCGAGACCGCGCTTACCACCAAGCTCGAGAGATTCCAAAGAATGAGAAAAGAAAAACAAGAATTGAGCGGATTGGACGACAGGGCAAAACTGACCTACAGGGAGGCTGCATGGGAGGACTGGAAGTACGATGGCGCGGTGAATATTTCCGAGGAGCACGAGCCATTTGCCGGAAGAAGCAAGTATGCCCAGAGGCAGGGAGGCGGCTATTATGCCGCACGATTTGCGGTTGCCGAAGCGCTTTACAAAATGAAAAGGCAGGCGCGCGTTGTTGTGTTTCGGGAGATAGGCACCCAGTATTGCGTGCCGGTGGGAGTGTGGGAGGTGCGCGAGAATGTGCGGCACGCTTTTGAAAACGAGCCGCTGCGTTTCGGGTCGCCGGAGGCAGCGTTTGCCCACCTGCGCCGCGAGCTTGCGGTGCCTTTCAGGGAGTATGTGAAGCTGTCCAAAGTGCTGCTCCAGAGAAGAATAACGGACTTCTGATTTTGGTTTTAAATGTTGGCTGGGTAAATTAGAGCATGACCCAGAGCGAAGTGGCAGACGGGATAGAAAGCGCCATAAAGCAGGCTGCAGGCAGCCAGACCGTGGTTAAAATACACCTCGCAGTAGGCAAGGAAGTTAGCATTTCAAAAGTGGAGATTGCCAAGGAAATGCACGCAAGGTTCCCCTCTGCAAGTGTGGAGCTTGAGGATGGAAAGCAGCCGGATGCCGTAGTGGTAAAGGACATTGAAGTGGAATGATATAGCAAGAAGCTGGATGGTTTTCTATGATAATTGGGATTGACGAAGCAGGGCGCGGATGCATCATAGGGCCCATGGTGATTTGCGCGGCTGCGATAAACCCGCTTGATGAGTACAAGCTCAAGGAGATGGGGGTGAAGGACTCCAAAAAACTGAGCCCGGCGCAGAGGGAGAACCTGTATGGCAAGGTGGGCAGGCTTTGCAGATATACGACGGTGAAAATCAGCGCGCAGGAAATCAGCGAGATGATGGACCGCCACAACCTCAATGAAATCGAAGCCATCAAAATTGCGCATGCGATTGACCAGCTGGCCATTCCGGATGCCACAGTTTACGTGGACTCCCCGGACAACGTGCCGAAAAAGTTCGCTTTGCGGATAATGAAATACATGAAAAGCCGAGCGACAATAATTGCCGCCAACAAGGCTGACGACACCTATGTGATTGTCGGGGCGGCATCCATCATTGCCAAGGTGACCCGCGACCGTGAGATTGAAAAGATAAGAAAGCTCACCGGGATTCATTTCAACTCGGGCTACACCTCCGACCCGATGACGCAGAGGGTAATCAGGGACAGGAAGCTATACCCTCAGCTTGAGCCTTACCTTCGGACGAAATGGTCTACGCTGCGTGTGGAAAAACAGCGGAAACTGCCGGAATTCGGGGAATGAAAACTGTTGCGCAGGGACGCACGGAAGCCATAATGGCATAGGAGAAAGGGTGGCTGGTGCGCGGCGCGGGATTTGCCTTTATTGCCGCAGCACAACCAGCGGTATTATCCCAGTCTCAAGCTCGCGGTTGGCGACATCCACCGAGGACTCGCCTGCGGCAACTTCCAAGAGTGGAGGCGCGCCGAAGGACAACTGCAGCGCTCGCGCGCCGATTATGCGTGCCAGTTCGTACTTTGAGAGAGAATGCACCATTGAACCACCGTTTCCTTTTTTCCTTGCATGCCCCTATGGGTCTTGGGCTGCCATGATTTTTCATTCGAAGATAGGCTCGCTTTGGACCGGAATCCCTTACTTTTTCTTCAGCTGCCTCAACTCATCCTTGATTATGGGCTCAAAAATGCCCTTTTCCCCCTTGCGGCCTGTTTGGAGGGCATCCAACTTTGATGATATGGATTTTAATTCCTTTAGCATCTCGCCCATGAGCGGATCGGAGACCCCCCTGCCGATATGCCCTTCTTCCTCATCCCTCGGCTGT
>CAYSQN010000054.1:0-5449 GCA_964433305.1 Microcaldota archaeon
ATTATCTTTGATATATTTTATGGGGCTATAAACAGTTCCAGCATTAAAACTGCAAGATCCGATCGTAAACTTATCAGTTTTAGGTTCGACAATAAACAACATACCATTCATCTTATCGTCTATAATATAATGTATCCAACCTTCTTTAGGTGACTTCGTTGGAACGTCAATCTCATTCCCCACAAATCCATTTTTCATGCCAACTTTCTTCATGTGATATTCTTCAATCGTGATTTTTTCATATCCTTCCATTGTTAAATTCGAACTTTACTTTTCATCTCCGCCCGCGGTTTCTGGGTCATCCTTAAGTGAGAGAACTTCCTTGCTAGTTTCTACTTTCTCAAAAGCATCTGTAATTCTCATCTGCTTCTGCAGCTTAATCTTGACTTTAGAGAAGTCAGTTGACTCATCCATGTGTTTCTTGGCCTCGATCGCTGTTTTCTGCTTAGTGAATGCATTATTTGCAAGTACTTTGTCTGCTGAAGCAATCACTATAGGAACTAGAGGCAATAGCTTGCCAATACCTCTGAATTTGGAAGGTTTCACTACCTTAGTCTCTTCCTTCTTGATAGTCTGTCTATTACCCATCATACCTACCGCCTGTCGTTCTATCCGTGGTAGTAGTATGTTTAGGGCGGTTTTTAAGGCTTTCCCCATGTTTATGGGCAAGAGTACGACAAAATACGAACTTTGCCCTCCCTCCGGCCAGCGCGCCTCAAAAGCGCCTGTTTTCCCTTGTGGATAAGCCTGTAAACTCCGATTAGCGGCCATAAACCCTATCGTGGTGGTCATATTCTTCCAGAATAACCGTCTTTCTTGACTCATCCACACTGTAAACCAGCACAAAACTGCCCATGATATGCACATGCCGCTTGAATTGCATGGGGGCACGGAGAGGCGGGGCATGATTAGGGTCTTCACGTATCTGCTTCACTTTTTTCCATATCGCCTCGTGCTGCACCGGGTCCCTCTTGGCCAGCTTGCGGAAAATCCTGTCAAGGTGGGTTCGGACTTCCAGCCCATACATGCTCAGCGCCTCATGGAAGAAAAGTATTCATCAACATCATTGATCTTGATAGTCTTTTCCTTGTCTATCTTCTTCAGGCGCCGGACAAATTCCGGTCTAAGCTGCGGCTCAAGCAGTTTCCGTCCATACTCTTCTGCAAGCCGGTCTATCGCCTCGGACTTGTCTTTGAGCCGGTATTTCGCCTTGACTATGTTGAGGATTTGATTGGCATCGTCTGAAATGTTTATTATCGCGGTCACCATATTAACACCCCATTAATATGGCATTAATAGGGAATATATGCCTTTCCTCGGGCAGGAGTGTTTTTAGGGAGAATAAAAAGTTTTTGCAAGCGCCTTGCCGCTAGCCAGCCCTTCTCAAAAGCGCCTGCTTCCCCTTCTGGGTAAGCCTGTAAAACACGAACTTCCTGCCAGGCGTTGCCACTCTTTCCACAAAGCCAGCAGTTACAAGCTCATCGAGGTGCTCGGAGACTGTTGCCTTGCTTTTCCCAAGCTTCGATGACAAGTCAGTCGGAATCCTGTCCGCAACGGACAGCTCCCGCACTATCCCCGCGCGCGTCTCATTCTCAAGCAGCCTCTCCTCCCTCGGCTCAAAGTGCAGCTGCCGCTGCTGCAGCGTCAGGTAGGAGAGCACCACTATGGCAACCACCGCTCCGAAGAACGGGAGCAGCTCCTCAAGAGTGAAGCCTTTAGGTGCGGCAACTGGTGCAGCCTCCTCGCTTCTTGCAGTTGTTTGGCTAAACGCTTCCATGGCTGGTATGGATGCATCGGCTGCTTTTGGCGCAGCAGGAGGGGGCAGGAGAGCCTGGCAGAATGGGTCGGCATAGCAGCTCACCCACTCTCCATCTGAGTTGCAATAGACTTCAGCTTCCTTCACCGAGTACATTTCAGCAGCCTTGCAAGGGGCGGAAAGCTCTCCCCTGCTCATAAGCGTGCCAACTTCGTATGCAAGCGCGCCGTAGCTTTCCTCCTCCCCCTCAACTATTACCGCAATGGAGGAATCTAATTTTTCCACCGCAACAGCATACTCTCCAATGCCTCCTGCATAAGTGAAATTGGTGGCATTGGAGGAAAGGGAAGCGGGAGGGGAGGAAAAGTGCGCGATGTATGTGGCATTAACGCTAAGCATCAGCAAAAGCGCGGCAAACAGTGGCAGAGTGTTTCGCATGCCAAAACTAGGCTTTCAGATGGTTAAAAACCGTTCGGTTTTTGTTTGGCGCACCAAACAAAAAACGATGCATTGCACATCGGTGCAATGGCACATCGGTTTTCGTTCGGCGAACCGAACGAAATCTGCACATTTTCCGCGGAAAATGGCGCATCGGTTTTTGTTTGGAATGCCGAAAGAAAAATATGGCGCATCCCTCCTTGCCGAAATAGCAAATCAGGGTTATTTGGTCATGCCGGTCATCATTTTTGTCATGTTGAGGCTCATGGCCAAATACATTGCCGCGTCATGGTAAAGGTCCGCTTTTTTTGGCATGTCCAACGCATCGTATGCATTTCCCATCTGATAATAGACATCCACATTCTCTTCCCGATACGGCTGCCCAATGGCGTATGCGGCATTAAGCCATTTGAGCGCGCTGTGGGGCTTTTCCTGCTCCAAAAAATATCTCCCTTTCCATTTGGTCAAGTTTTTCACCTCTAGCAGCCGCTTGAACCTTCCCACATGCAATGCCCGCTGGTACTCCAGCACCTGCATCGGGTCCAACGTTTGCCACCGGATCTCCAGGGAGTCTTGCCTATAATGCGCCTGCTGCCGCTTGAGCAAGGCAATGGCGGTGTCCAAATCCCGGTGCGCTTTTGCATAGTTTTGGCGTGACCGGTAATATTTCGCTTCTTTCACATAAAGCGTTGGGCAGTCTGGCCGCAGTGCGATGGTATTGGCAAATTGCTGCTCAGCCTCCTTGTGGAACAATCCGAACAGAATTTCTGCCCCGTAAATCCATCCGATGTTGATGCGCGGGGTGAAGTAATTCGGCACGAGGCTGAGCGCTTTCTTATAATCTGAAAATGCCGCTTGGAATTGGAGGCGATGGTAGCGGGCAGAGCCGCGCGTTGTGTAGGTCAACGCCTGTATCTTTTTCGGGTCAGTTGTCCGTTCAAATGAAACAGGGTAAATCAGGTTAAGCACTTCTATGGGGTATTGCATCCCCGAAGTCGTTTCCGAGAAATAGTGTGGCGTGGTTGCGACCACGTGGAATCTCGTGCCGGATGGCAGCAAAACAATCCCCATCTCCAGCCCAAAGAACCGCCCCGCATCGTGCGTCAGAATCACCGAAGTTTCGCAATCAAATTCCCGTTCATTCTTCCCCCGTTCATAGCCTTTCCTGCGATTTATCGATTCGTGCAAAAATCCATCGTCATTCGATCCGTATACGGCATGCAGGCTATCCCTGTAAAATCGCCATGCCGCATCAAGGAAGGCAAGCTCCACATCGCCCTTGGCTCCTCCTAAAGTTTGCTCTATGCTGCGCACCATCCGCCGGAGCATTTTCCGGTATTTTTTTTGGTATATTCTAGCACTTTGCATGTCTCCTTCAAATTCAAGAGGCAGCCGATTGAATCCTACAAACAGGTCGGGATTAATGGGCTGGTCTGCCAAAGACTTAATCTGAGCGGGCATCGGCGTCTGCAATATTCCATTGGCATTGGACAGTGGCAAGGTGATTGCGCCATGTTCGCTGCCATCTTCAACTGGAGAGCCCAAGTCTGCGGATGATTCGCTCAATGGCAGCTCGGACTGGAAAGTCCGGGCAACATTCTTTCCCCCATGCAGGCCCTTTTGCGCACGCAGAGGCGCTGCTTCCACCTTCAAAGGCGCCGCATCTACCTTATTCCACTCGGTCGCATTGCTCGTGGGCGGCAGTATGTCCTGCGCGCGCACCGTCCCGTACGTGAGCAGTGCTGAGCTGATGATTCCGCAGGTGAGAAGCGCGGCATTCCTGAAAAGGCGGCTTTTGGTGCTGGGCGGATGCAAAGTAGAAGTGCCTTTCCGTTCCAGCCTCATCCAAACACAGCGGGCCTCCAGCCCACTAAAAGTTGATTGTAGCAAATGCTTTTAAAACGTGGATTAAGCCAAAATCCTCGGCTTGCCTTCCCTCGCCATTGGCTCCTTCTTGAAGTTCTCCACTGCAAATCCGGTCACTTTATTTGATTGGTCATAACTTATCCTAAACACCCTGCTTTCCAGATGCAGCACCAGCGTTCCTTCAGTGTCCATGTTTGCCAGCGCATTCTTCCCTGTCTTGAGCCAAGCTTCCAGCTTTTCCAGCAAGGGGGCATGCTCTTGCGGCACTTCCAAGGAAATGCTCCTGTCGAAAGTAGACACCTTCAGCTCATTTTCGGCAAGTTCTATCTCGGCTGGCTGGTCTCCCACATCCTCATCTCGCAAGCTTGATGTCCGCTGCGGTGATGGTCTTCCTTCCCGCGTGCTTGGCAAGCTTTATCGCGCGGGCGGAAACTTCAAGCCCTATTTTCTCCAGCACCTCGGCAAGCTCCATGGCTGCGGAGTCTGACACCCGGTCGGCTCCGGCTTCCCGGATTATCTTCTCAACAGGCGCTTTTGGCAATATCATATCAATCAACAGCGGAAAGGCAGCAGCCCTCCACCGGAAGGCTACCTCATCAAGATAATTAAATACTATCCTTCGAACTCCTGCCATGGATGAGTTCTTCAAGCCCGGGGTGCTGCCCCGCTCCTACCAGCTTTCAATCGCCCTGTCAGCGCTGGAGAAAGGCAACACGCTGGTGGTGCTGCCCACAGGGTTGGGGAAAACGCTTATCGCTTTTCTCGCTATGGAAAAAAAGCACAACGAGGGCAGGATATTTTTCCTGGCTCCCACCAAGCCCCTGGTGGCTCAGCACCACAAAACCTTCCTTTCCATGACTGCTTTTCCAGCCGAGCAAGCCTGCATAGTGACTGGAGAAACAAAACCCAAGGATAGGGAGCTTCTTTGGAAAAAATCAATATGCTTTTCCACCCCCCAAACCCTTCAAAATGACCTCGCCAAGGGCCGCACGGATGCAAAATGCTCGCTATGCATCATAGACGAGGCGCACCGCTCCATAGGCAAGTACGCATACACCTATGTTGCGCAAAAGTGCGTCGAGGCAGGCGCTTTGCTGCTGGGGCTCACCGCCTCCCCGGGCGGAGACAGGCGCAAGATACAGGAAATAATAGATGCGATTGGCATCCAAAACATAGAAATCCGCACGGCAGAGGACAGCGATGTTGCCCCATATGTAAAGCCGCTTGAAATTTCCCATGTGCGTGTGCCCTTGGGCGCGCGATTTTCAGAGGTGAGATCCGAGCTTTCCTCCATTTTGGCTGACAATGTGAAATACCTTGCAAATTACCATTTCCACGCCCCAATCCGCTCAAAAAAGGGCCTGGTGGACCTGCGCGCAAAAATCCTCC
>CAYSQN010000055.1:0-5255 GCA_964433305.1 Microcaldota archaeon
CAACGGCTTTGGAGAGCTTTTGCTTCAGGGGCAAGAACATGTCATCATCAACCTAGACGAGGAATAAAAAACAATGGGGCTGCTGAGATTTGAACTCAGATCACCAGGTTTTCCTGAAAAACCAGCACGTGCGGTTTCTCGCCCGAACCTGGCAGCATACCAGGTTAGCCCACAGCCCCATTCTGAGAGCATTTTGTTCTGAATAAGGTTAAAGAAGCTTTGTCTGCCTGACAGAAGGTTTCTCCTGAAAATTCTTCAAACTATCCTATTTTTTATTTCTGTTAGTTTATTCTTAGATACATGGGCATTGATGAAAGCGGCAAAATGCACATTGACAACGTAAATTCTCTTGCGGTAAACCTTCTCATTTCAGGAATAATTATTCTGATGGGACTGGTCTTTACCTTTTTTGGGGATGCTATTTTCGGGGCTTTCACTTTGGCTGTGGGGGCAATAGTGATATTCTTAGTTGCAAGAAAGAAACGACCAGTCCTTGTGATCGATAAACTGAACCGGAAGCTGGAGGTTTGCCAAACCTCGCTTTTCGAGCAAGAGAGGGAACAAATTCCGCTAGCAGGTCTTGTCAAGCTGCGGTTTAGATTTCTCTCAAGGGTGAGGCGCCCGTCCTTTTATCTCGAGTTTGTATTTGATGATAGGCCTGTCCTTTCATACAAAAATGTGGTGAAGAGCAGTTCTCATGCAAAACAAATCGCAGATTTCCTAAAAGTTCCATTCGAAAAAGAACCAATCTGACTGGGCTATTGGCTGCATTTGAGGATGCTCTCGAATTCCTTGAGTTTCATTCTATAGTTGATTGACACATATAGTGCTGCAACTCCAACGAGCCCAAGGATAAGTACAGCCGCCCAACCTAAGATGTCCAACTTTACTCTTTGCATATTGAGCAGCAGAAACACAAATGCAAGGCTGAAAATTACTCCAATTCCTAGCTGCATATTCGAATTCCCAGTTATAGTCTGTTGCATATCCTTTCTTTTGCCTAGTTGAGCACTTTCTTCAACGTCTTTTGTCTTATTGTAAACTGAAAGCCCAACTAAGGCAGACTTTATGCTGCCTCCTGATGCTGCGACTGCTGCACCAACTAATCTGCCATCCTTTGCGTAAGCCACTACCTTGTCTGCATAGCATCTCACATGAAAAAAATGCTCTCCCTTCAGGTCAAACATAAGTACTGCGTCATTCGGTTTTTTTATCTGCTCATTGCAGTAGCCGCAAATACTTCCGCTTTTCCATGCCATAAAAACCACTAAAACTTATGGTGCAGTTCTCTACTATTTATTTCTATTCCCTATCTCATCCAACTTTTCGGCAGCCCTTGCTTGAGGCACAGTTTATTCAACGGACACTTACTGCAAAGCGGCCTTCTTGCAATGCAAACCACCCTGCCGTGGTGCACGAACAGGTTGGAAATGTTCAGCCAGTCCTTTCTTGGGATGAGCGCCATCAGGTCCCGCTCGATTTTTCCCTGGTTTTTCTCCCCTGTCAAGCCAAGAAGATAAGAAATCCTAATCGCATGCGTGTCCACCGGCACCCCCTCAATCACCCCGTAGGCATTGCCAAGCACGATGTTGGCTGTCTTGCGCGCCACTCCGGGAAGCTCAAGCATTTCCTTCATGGCGGAAGGCACTTTCCCTCCGTGCTTCTCCACCAAGAGCTTGCACGCAGACTTGATGTTCTTCGCCTTGTTATGGTAAAACCCGGTGGAGCGCACCAGGGATTCAAGCTCGGCAATGTCCGCATCCGCAAAGTCCTTCGCAGTTTTGAAGCGCCTGAAAAGAGCAGGCGTTACCATATTTACCCGCGCATCCGTGCACTGCGCCGAGAGGATGGTCGCCACCAGAAGCTGCAGGTGGCTTTTGTAGTCAAGCGAGCATTTTGCCTTCGGGTAGGTTTTTTTCAGGATGGAAAGGATTTGAAGCGCGCGCACCTTCCTTTCTGCTGATGATTCCCCCATGCCCTCATCTTTAGCTCCATATTTTATAAGCATCCAGATTCCCAAAACCAACCAATGGGCCCGTGGCGCAGCCTGGATAGCGCGGCAGACTTCTAACACTAGGGGGACGAAATTCTCCAATAGTCCCCTCTGAGTGTTCACCCCCACAACATAACAGCATTTTTTGGGTGAAAAAAACCGGAAGCCATCTGAAGGTCATGGGTTCAAATCCCATCGGGCCCGCTCCCTAAACCGCAGGGGGGTGCGAACATCTGCAACGACGTTTCGTTGCAGAATTTTGCAACGGTGCTCCGTTGCAAACCTCCCTTCAGTTTTAGGGTTCAGCATGTTCGTCGCAACGAACATGTCTGATGCATTTTGCAGCGGCAAAATGCACATAATCCTGATTCCCCCCAACTTTCTTACATGAAGTCCGCCAAGCCCTTCTGCCTCTCCACCTCTTCGGTGAAAACCGAGGCAATGTCCTTCTTGAGGAGGGCCACCCTCTGCTTCATGTAGTCGGACAGGTGGTAGCGGTCAATGGTGTCAAGCGAGTGCTGCAGGTACTTGGTAATCCCTCCCTTGGCGACCGTAAGCAAGAGTTTCCCGCCGCAGGCGTTGCATTTCCCAGAAAGCGGCACGCGCCTGTACTTCAGCTTGCAGTCCAGGCAGCGGAAGTTTTGCTGGGAAAACGAGCGCAAATTCCCATAAAGGTCAGGCAGGAAGTGGTGCAGCAGCAATCGCTCGGCAGCATCAGCCGCATCCACCGCCCGTATTTTCTCCTGAAGGGAAAACTGCGCCGCAATCTTTTCTCCCATATCCTCGAACTTCAGGTAGGTGGATTCCTGCGGCCCCTGCGATATATCCGAGGTCTCATGAGTGAAGCCTAGCGAGCCGTACTGGCGGGGGGTGCCAAGTATTTTTTTCACCGTCTCAAGCTCAAGGTCGGAGGGCATTGCAAATTTTTCGGCAAGCTCGTAGAGCTGCGCAGGATAGGAACTGCAAATCTCCATGGCATGCGCCTCGTCGTCCACCTCGCGCGGGTTTATCTCGGTTGTAAGAACAAGAGGGGCGTCCATGGTTCCCCCGCGGCTCTCCGGCAAAAAGTAACGCGAGAAGTTGAGCAGCCCGTCCATCAGCAGCATGACTGCGTCCTCGTCCCCATCCGCGTTCCTTCTCTTGGCGGTGTGGAAAAAAGGGTGCCCAAAACCGACGTGCGCCGTGGAAAAGCCGATTATCCTCACCAGCACCCCTGCGGAGGTGTGCGGGGAGAGCCCTATGGCAAGCTTTCCCACAAGCTCATGCCTTTCCTTGATGCTGTAAAATGGCCGCATGCCGTACAAATGCACCAGCAAGTCGTCAACAAAGGCTGCCACCCGAAGCATGTATTGTGCCCCGCTGTCCGACAATATGATGTCCTGCACCTTTAGCGGGACCACCTGCTCCTCGCTTTCAAGCGGCTTTCCATCTGTATCCTGCGCATAGCCCAGCTCCCGCAGCTTCCCGGCCGGCGTGCCTATCTCGCGGGGCTTGAAGTGCGTGAGGGGCATGTCGGTTGCGTCAAAGCGGCAGGTGCCGTCCCGGAAAACATACACCTTGTGCCTAGCGCGAAGCATCCCCTTTTCAATGGCCTCAGGTATTTTGGTCTGCGAAAAGAGCCCGTCCACCCCCTTGACTTCGCCTGCCGCCTGCGGGGTCACATTGCAGCGCTGTGCCGCCCGCTCAAAAAGCTTGACCACGTCCACCTGCCTCTTTTCCCAAAGGGAGGTCTTTATTTTGCACTCGGGGCATTCTGGGTAGCGGCAGGATTTCCCGCACTTGTTGCAAATCCGCTGGGGCACGGCAAACCCCCCGCATACGCAAAGCGTGGAGAGCGTTATGTTCCCGCATGCCTTGCAGCGCAATCGGGCAATCTCAACGTCAATGCCCCGCCCCTCCTTCTCCGGCCTTCCCTTGAGCTTGAGGTAGGTGCGGGTAACGCTTGAGTTCTTGTCCACCCCTGCGCCCACGGGGAAAAGCACGTTGACGTTCTTTTTCATGTGCCGCTCGCGCGCTTTCTCCGGCCGCCCCATCCTGGAGCCTATGTACGTCGGGGCAAATGGCATTATCCTCATCCCTGAAATTTCCGAAAGCAGCTCAAGCACGGGCTTTTTATCGTCGAAAATTGACTCGAACTTCTGGCTGCTTATTTTTTTGTCCACCATTATCCCCAATGTTTTGAGAAGCGCATATGCGTGTTCGCCTTCAATGATTATTTTTCCGCTTTTCACGCTGTGGGGCACGCAAAGCTCCTCAAGCACCCCCTTGGCTGGCGCTGCGTCAAGCTCAAGCTCCTCCAGGCGCAGCAGGCTGTAGCGGGGCTTCCCCTCCTTGAGCCAAAGCGCAAGCTCTCGAAGCTGCTGGTGGCTGATGTCGTGCCAGAAATAGGTGTAGTTGGGGTGCAATGGCACCCCCTTTTGCCTGCAGAGGGCAACCGATTGCCCCGCCCCCATCGAATGGTCCACTTCCCCCATCCCGGCCTTTTTCGCCTCAAGCTCGAAGCGCTCCTCGCACCATCCGCATGGGAGGAGGGGGTGGTTGGACTTGATGAAATCCCCGATGGCTATCAGTATGTCCCCCAGGAACAGCACGCGCTGCACTTCCGGAAGCAGCCTTTTCGCCTCTTCCTGCGAATTCACCCTGCACACCGAGCCGTCCTTGAGCTTGACCACCGGCCCATTAATGCTGTCGCATGGCGACACCACGCAGCTTTTCCCGGGCCGCTCGATTTTCATCTGGGTGCCAACCGCAAGGAACGAGTCAAGTATGTACATGCTTGCAGGGTGGATGGATTTCCCCATTATCCCCCCCGCCCTGCTCCTGCCATAGCGCAGCCTCCACCCTCCCTTGGAGGAGGGGTAGGCGAAAATGGCGCGGCCTGCCACCGACTCGTCGAGGTAACGGAAGTCAGGCTTGGGGGTGAAGCTGCCCTCCTTCCTCGCCACCTTTATCATGGGCTCAAGCCAGCTCCAGTCCAGCGCAATTTTGCGGGTGTACTTATTCACCTTGGCCGCCTTCTGGGCAATGCCTTCGCAGATGACAAGCGCGATGCCCGAGCGCACGCGGTTGGAGGGCACGCTTGGCAGGTCCCGGTGCACGTTCACCTCCTCCTTTTCAGTTGGGTCCCCGTCAATGCAAACCGGGCATGCCCTCACAATCTTGCGGATATCCTCGTCCGGAGGCTTGTATTGGAGGTGGACGCACCTTGTTCCGTAAACGCCAATCTCCTCCACATACCGCTCCACGATGGTGTCGGTGGGCC
>CAYSQN010000056.1:0-5104 GCA_964433305.1 Microcaldota archaeon
TTGGACGCCCCGTTGAGCACATAAAAAAGCCGCTCGCCCGTCATGTCCGCCGCCACTGAGCTTGCAAGCCTTATGAAAATCTTGACAAACGGGGCAATCGCGAAAACCACCCCTATGGTGGCGAGGTCCACTCCCCTCTCAAGCATGAGGAGCGGAACGGCAACCGTGAGGATGCCGTCAATGAAGGAGTCGAAGAAATTTATCCCGAAGACGCGCTTGACCACGGTTCCCTAAGTGCACTTGAAATTTTAATCATATCTCCATCCATCTTCTTCCAATTTCAGTATTCCATCTCTTTTTTCCCCAGCCGCGCCCTCCACCAAGCACATGGCACCTCCCTCCAGCGGAAGGGCGCCTTCCCACCCATTCTTATTTTTTCATGTCGCATCTGCTGCTGTGGCATTCGGGACCTACAACAAAGGAGCGCGCGCCGAGCGCGAGCTCATCCATTACCTGTCTGAAAACGGCTTTGCTGTGATGCGGGCAGCAGGCTCGGGCGTGAATTCCCTTTCCCCTGACCTGTTGGCATTCAAGCGCGGGCTGCAATACGCCATCGAGTGCAAGGCATGGGACTCAGGCTCGCTTTCGTTCGAAAAGGAGCGCGTGGCGCAGATGAAAGGGTGGGAGGAGACCACCGGCATAACCTACCTCATCGGCTGGCGCGTTTCGCGCGAAGGGTGGTTTTTCTTCCCCATCCACCTGCTTGAGGAAAAGGAAAAGACATTCACCATGACTTTGACAAAGGCAAAGCTTGCCTCGCGTACCAAGGAGGATTTGCTCCGCTGATGGGCAGATGATAAAAACCCCACCAGCCAATCTTTTTCATGGCTTCGGAAGAAGGTCGGCAATCTATGGCAGAGTTCACCTCTTTTCTTGCCAATGGCTTCTTTCTGATGTTTCTTCTTGTTATAATCTCAATGGCATTCAATTCCAAATTCGACGACCCCGCCATCGATTCCCTCAAGTACGTCTTGCCTGTCCTTTTTGCAGCGTACGCTGCAATCTTCATTTGGAGTCTCATCCAAACAGACAAACGAAAAAAGCTCTCAGCAAGCGTCATGGAGTCCCTGGCTGCCAGCGGCGCGCAGGTGATCTGCTGGTGGGGCGCAGGAGAAGGAAGGGGAGACAAAGGAAACTTGCTCTTTATCATAAACAGCTTGGCAACACCAGAATATGTGTTCCTGTCGATCAACAAAAGCTCTCTGCAAATAACCACCGTGGGCTCGCAGGGGAAGCAAGAGAAAAAGTTCGTGTCAAGCCAGATAACCGAGCTGATAGACGGAGAGGGTACGTTCACCATAATTCTTGGGGGTATCAAGGTGGATGTGCCTTCCTCTGCGGAGAATTTCACGGAGCTAAAACGCGCCATTTCAAGCTTTGCCAAGGTGAAAATCAAGAAACCCAAAGAAATATTCTGACATCGCGCTGGCTGGCAGATGATGAGCATCACGACGCTGATACCATGATGACGTGACTTGACTCTGATGCCGCTAAAATGATGAAGATGATGGGCGAGAATTCTTGAATGGCGGGATGGCTCCAAAAATAGAAACGGCGGACGCTGCCGCCGAAAATTTCCTTATCTCTTCTTCTTTCCTTTTGACTTTGCTGCTTTTTTCTTTGCTGCCATCGTTATCACCACTCCGGCATTGCCATCGTGTGTTTATAATCAAGCCGTGCTGCATGGGCAAAAAATGCGCTGGCACACCATCAGTGGCTTTTCCTGCTGCCGCTCAACAAGTTTTTTTCATGCGTTTTGCGCTGATGATGGGAAGAGTTATCAGGCAAGCGTTGGTGCAAAGCCTATTTGCAGCAGGATTTCAGACTTCTCCTTCTTTGAAAGCTTGGGGTGGTCTACAATCCCTTGCTTGAACAATCTGCAATAATCCTCATGCTGGGTAGCCGAGCCTTCGTTCTTGCGAACCCTGCGGGTATGCTCGCCCGAGTAGCGGTTCCATGCAACAATGATTTCGGATTTGATTTCTTCGCTCATAAAAACCCCTGTTGAAAGAATAACCTGAAGCAAAAGCGTCTTAAGAAGGCGCAGTTGTACAATATGGTGTAGGTTGCTTATATACCTTAGCCCTATTTAAGTGATTTTGGTCTCATAAATGACCTGAGTAGGGCTGCGGCTCTACTGCCTGTGCAACTGCCTTCGGGCAGATTGCACACGTCATCATCGGCGCAAGCGGCTCTCGAGCAGATGGTTCCGCTTGCATTGATGCCCCTGTAGCTCATCGGTAGAGCGATTGCCTTGTAGGCTTTTGTTGCTGCGGCAACAAAAACTCGCCGCTTTCAGCGTCGATTGCCTTGTAAGCAATAGGTAGTGGGTTCAATTCCCATCGGGGGCTCTCTTCGTTTTCTGTTTTTGCGGGCGGAAATAAAAAGAGCGTCTTCCAATTCAGCGCATGGCTTACCGCTGCGACAAGTGCAGGACGGAATATTCCTCGGGCTCGCACTACGGCGGGCACGATTACTGCATGGCTTGCTACACCCAGCTCAAGCAACAGGACGAGCACAAAAGGCGCGAGGCGGAATTGAAAATACAGCAGCACGCGCAGGAGCGGCGCCTCCTTGAGCGGCGGCAGATGGAAAAAGATGCACAGGACCGAAAGGATGCGCGCAACAGCATGCTCTCCGACGAGTACCGAAAGCTTGACATGAAAGTGGTGGATTGGCGCGAGGAGGAGATAAAGCGCCAGCGCGAGCTTCGGCAGGCCAGGATGCAAAAGCTCTACGACGAGCAGGACCGCAAGCGGCGGGAGCAGGCGGCGGCAGGGGGCCCGCAGCGCCCATCTTCCTGGGGGGCATCCGGCCTGGCAGCTGGCAAGCCGCGCGATGGGGCAGCTAAAAAGGGAGCGGAGGATGACGCTTATGCGACCCATCTTCCTGGCGGGCGCAGGCACATGCCAACGCCGCGTCCTGCTGAGGAGCCGCCCGCAGCCGCAAGCCACCAAGAAGGCTTTGGCTCGCAGGAAAAAACCCCGGCGGAAGATATCCTCCAGCTGCGGGTGCAAACAGGCCTTCCGGTGTCGCTTTCGGCAGGGCAGAGAGGGGTCATGGTATCCCTTTCTGGCAAAAACATCTCTGAAAAGATGGTGGTGGCAGAACTCCGCGCATCGGCGGTTGATTCCAAAAAGAACCAGTTGCGCGCCAGGGCCGAGCCATCATCGTGCTCCATCGAGCCTTGGGGGGAAAGGCAGTTCAGAGTGAAATTCGACCTGAAGGAAGAGACGCCCAAGGGCCCCCTTTCCTTCAGCGCCTACCTTTCTGAAAATGCCATTTATGTGGACAGGGAAACCGCAAAGAGCCCATCCGTGCTGCTATCTTCCCAGGTGAAAACCCCGATGTCACTGGCGTACAGGAAGGGAAGCGCAAAAGTTGGCCGCAGCAAAGAGGGGACGGAAACAATATCTCTGGCATTTGACAATTTGGGGGAAAGCGGAGGGTTACTCTCCATCAATTCGCACATCAAGTACGGGGGCAAGGGCGCAGTCGCCCACCTTGAAAAGCCAACCAAGGTAAAGGGGCTGCACAAAAATCTGCTGCTGTGCTTTGCCCCGGCCCCTGACGCCTCAATTGATCGGATAACTGCCATGCTTTTTGGCGTGGACGCAAACGGGAAAGCTTACCAGGAAATGAAAACAGCAGGTGAAAAAAAGAAGCGAATTGCCAGAAGCAGCCGGCAAAAAAGCGAGCCAAATGGCGCTACCCCCTGGATTTCCTAAGGTCTCCCGCATGCCTGACTATGTCCCATGCGAACACGAGGGCGAGCAGGAAAAGAATCTCGTCCCCGAATGAAAAGAATGGGGGAAGCTGCAAAAACACCGCGGCTTCCGGGAGAATCGCCGCAGCAATTATCAGGAACAGCGCAATTGCAGCATCGCGCAATATCGCCTCTATGGCATGCTTGCGGGTCAGAAGCTTGCTGGGCTTGGAATGGTGCTCGTGGCGCGCAATGCTGCTTGTTAGCGCGTCAAGGACGGGCTTCACGTCCCGAAGAATCCTGTATGCCAGATAACCCACAGGCAAGAGTCCCACAAGCAATATTGCAGCCCTCAGCTCTGAGGACTGCCCCTTCTCAAGCCCAACCATCAGCGCAACATACCTAAGCGAAGCGATGCCAATGGCAATTATCGCAACGGCAGCAAGCTCCCGGCTCACCTTCTTCCAGGCGGCAGTGGAAACTCTCCAGAAACTGCCCAAAGGCGAGAAGTCCCTTATCAGCCCGGTGAAATACGCCGCAATGGGGGCGGTCGAAGCTGCCGCCCTGAGGGGCATGAGCTTTCTCCCAACTTCAAGCAATTTTTCCTGATGCCCAAGAAGATAGGAGGAAAGTATGGCGGTTGACACCACCCCGAAGGAGCCGACCGCCAGGATTATCGAGGCGTTGGGGCCAGATGCAAGCGAGGCTATCAGCAATGAGAATTCCCCAAGCACCACCATTGCGCTTGCCCCGAAAAGGGCATGCTGCGATTTTGCCCCGGTCAAATAAAGCAGCACAAACACCGAGCCAAAACCAGCAAGGGAAAATACCAGGAAAAGCGCGACTGAGAGCCCCAAGTTGGACAATACTGCCGCCGGGTCGATTTCCATGCCAAGCGACAGGAAGAAAAGCGAGGCGAACATCAGGAGCAGCGGAGTGATGGTGCTCTCAATTTTTTTCGAGTTTGGCAAGGAAGCCACAATGCTTCCTGCAAGGAAGGCTCCGATTGCCGCAGACAATCCGAAAAGCGTGGCCACCATGCTCATCACCAGGCAAAGCGAGAATGAGACGAATATCATCACTTCCTGGGAAAACGACTCTGTGAGGCGCAATATGGCCGCAGCCGCAGGCTTGCGCACCAAAAGATAGAACCCCCCAAGCAGCCCAAGTGAGACCAGCACCGAATAGAACTTGTCCTCATAGGTGCCGGATGTCGGCCCAAGGGTGGAGAAAAACGTGAGTGCCGCAACCGCCACAATGTCCTCCACAATGAGCATGGAGAAAAGAAGGGGCATGGTGGGGTTGCGCAAGAGGCCCTTCTCCGAAACTATCTTGTACAATATGGCGGTGCTGGTGATGGAAAGCATGGCTCCTATGAATAATGAGGAGGTCAGGTCC
>CAYSQN010000057.1:0-5097 GCA_964433305.1 Microcaldota archaeon
CCGCAAGGTGGTTGCCATCCCGGGCAAGGCGGTGGATGTCTCGCTGGGCTGGATAGCCGCAAAACGGGGGATAAAATCGGTGGCCCGCGAGCTTAAGGGCGGGGCGATATTCATGGCCGGGCAGACCAAGCTCGGGCGGCCCATCTACGATTCGGTGAAAAAGGGGTTCCTGGACAAGGAAGGCAAGGACACCAAGTTCGGCAAGTTCACCACATGGCTCACCGGCTGGAACTTCGGCCAGTTCGAAGGGCGCCACGACCTGTCCAAAATCAAGCTGCAAAGCTTCCAAAACGTGTTTCACCAAAACTTACTCGTCGCCCTTGCCGCGCACAACAACAAGTACCTAGAACTGATAGGCGCGCTCGGAGGGGACAAGATTGCGGGCGACCTCAAACAAAGCATAGAAAAAAAAGAAGCGGCAGCGCAGGAGCTCAAGAATAAAATCAAGGCCCTAACAGACATCCTAACCGGCACAATAAGCAGGTCCAAAGACTCGAAAACCATAAGCAAACTGGAAAAAGCGCTGCACGCGCTTGAAGAAATCAAATCGCACCCTTCCTACAAAAAGCTGGACAGCGAGTCCCTAAAGACCGTGGGGGACAAGATTCGGAATTTCCTCACCCAAACCAACGCACTTAGGGCAAATCAAAAAGATGAGATACGGGGCCTGCTCAAGCGCATGGAAGATGCGGCGGCGCTGGAAAACTTCAAAAATACGCTCATCAAGCATGTGGATGGCTCCGGCGCCACTCAAAAAATGGCGCTAATGGAATTGCACAAGCACTATATGGATACAATCAAAGAACTAAAAGAAAATTCAAAGGAGAGGGCCAAAAGGGAAAAGGACGCAGCACTACTATTGGAGAAAATAAATGAATTCAGCCGTGCCGAAAAAATTCTCGGGCTATTCGGCAAGATGAATGGGGACGACATCCCGCTCTTCCGCCTCCAGGGCGGCAAATACCATCTGCTGGACAGGAACGCGCTCAAAAACGATGTTGAACTCGGATTGAGCCGCGATGTGCTCGAAAAAAGATACGGCAAAAGCGCCATCTCACATTTCGGGATATACGACTCCCTTTTCTCCGTCCGCACCGCCAGCGGCGGCAGGGAGCTTCGCGACGCAGTGGCAAAGCTTAAGGCAGAAATACAGTCAAGCTCGCTTTCAACCGATGAAAAAGCCAGGCTTGTCGCAGTGGCGGCCAAAATATCCGAGCAGTGGGGCGCAAAGGGAAAGCTGAGCGCAAAGGAGCAGCAGGCGATATTCTCCGCCCTCTCAGCCATCCAGAACCTGCCTTTCTTCGCCAAATACGACGCGGCCTACAAAAGGCTGCAACAGTTCGTGCTTGACGGGGGGACCGACCGGCTGCACGGCATCTACCAGAACATATCCTCAGCGCTCAATTCCAGGATAGACAAAAAGGACAGCGGGCGGGAGGTCGCCTCAAAGATGTCGGTGCTCGGAAGCACCCCTGCCTCCATCCTCCTCACGCAGTTCCTCGAGCAAAAGGGGGTGAAGCGCGAGCTGCTTTATGACGCCAACGGGGAGCGCATCATCAAGGACAGCCGCATCTGGGAAATTCTTTGCAACCCCGGGTTCGGGGGCAAGCTTTCCGCCGACTTCCGCTCCGAGCTGGAGCGCGCATTCAAGAAAAACGCCAACGAGGCGATAAATGAGGCCAACCGCCACTACATACAAAACGCCGTTTACTGGCTCGCGCGCCAGCAGGCGCTGGAATCCCTCGCGTCTGGCAAGCCCCTCACGCTGGACCAGGCGCGGGCCGCGCTGTTTGGGAAAGGGGCAATAATGAAGGAGATAAACCATGCCAACATCGAGCGGCCCATATTGCGGCAGGAAATGGGCTTCTCGGAATACGAATTAGGGAAGCATGTGAAAGACAAGCGGCAGAAAGCCGAGCTTCAGGCCCTAGGCAGGGCAATGGACCGGGACTTCTCCATCGGCAGGGTGCTTGAAAAGCTCTCAGGCCAGGTGGTGGGCGGCACCAGGTCGGTCAACGAGTCTGGAACGGACAAGAAGGGGCTGTCTGCAGGGGAAAACATACTGGGGCTCTACAAGCAGACGCTTGAGGGCAACCGGGACCTGCTCAACCGCTACTCGGTGCTGTTTTACAACCTGGTGGATTCGCGCAGCCAGCTTTACGACAAGGGCTTTGCCGACACCATCCGCAAGAACGAGGCGCTTGCCAAGAAACTCGGGCTGCTTGACTCTTCTGGCAAGCCGCTGGACGCCAACACAACCGGCCTGGCAAAAGGGGCGGACGGAAGGCCCGCGTTCATCGGCCTTGAGGCATACAACGCCCTTATGGAGAGGGGCTTCCGCTTCACCGACCTGAAGAAAGGGCTCTCCATCAACATGAGAAGCGAAGGGGGCGCCATTCCGATGATAGAATGGAAGCCCGAATTCCTCAAGGCAAAGGGCAAGGATGGCACTTTCGCGGACAGGGGCGGCATCTGGCTGAAAGCCGAGCACAACGGCGGAAAAACCTATGTGCCAGAGCTTGGCGGGGTTTACGCCCGCACGCCAGGCTCGTTCTACTCCACACGGCCGACCGGCGCCAGCCTTCTGATAAACGTGAACGGCAAGTGGCAGTACGGCGACCCAAACAAGGCATGGATGGGGCAAGTTTACGGGGTTGCCGAAAAGCAGATAGGGCTTCGCCAGAACATCAGCCTGGCCCTGGTGGGCTTTGATGAAAAAGCGTCCAAGTCGGCAGGGCTGGATGCAAAAAACAAGGCGTTTGACCCGAGCCAAGCCACCTACCGCGTAATTCCGACTTCGCACCTGGTGGCCAATAGCAAATCGGACTGGAAAGGAATCTTCAAGCCCCTCACCTATTCCAACAAGACCGACTCCGACATATTCGACTCGCTTTCCCGCTCCGACCTGGTGCGCGGCAAGCTGCGCTTTGGGCTTTACACGGTTGGCATGGGGCTAGGCGAATGGATGAATTCCTCCCTTATCCACCGGATGGACAGGATGAACGCGTGGTACGATGCGCAGCTGCAGGTAAGGCTTGCGCTCAAGGCGCGCGTGGATGAGACCGGAAGCTGGATGACTTCGGGCAAGGAGCGCTACAGCATAGGCACTGGAACAATCGACGAGGAGGGCAAGAAGGGGCAAAGCGCGCTTGACGCGGTCTTCCACAAGGGCAAGGAAAGCCTGCTTGAGTCCTCCGGCATCAGCCCCTCCAAGACAGAAATGGTCGAGTCCAAGCTTCGGAATGCGGCCGCAAGGCTGGAGCAGGGGGACGACACCTTGCTTGGCAACATGCGCGCGGCTTACTACAACTGGAAGCGCAACATCTCCCAGCAAACCCTAAGCGAAATCGCAGGTGAGGAGGCGAAGTGGTACTCGGCAAAAACCGCCCTTGCCGCGCTTGAGAAAACCGGCAAGAACGGCCTTGGGCTCACAAGCGGGCAGTACGCGAAATTGCATGACAACCTCTCTTCGCAGGTGGATAGCTTCAAGGCCGCCTACAAGGAGGCAAAGAAGGATTACGGGGCGATAAACAAGATAGAAATCGGCTGGGTGGGGAGCCACGGCAACATCTACACCCCCCAGCGCAACCTCATGACCATGGGCCTCATGGGCTATCTTCTTGGCAGCAGGTACGTTGCCGGAAGCTTCCAGGACTTCTACAACATTGTCGAATCCTCGGTGATGCGTGACCCGCGCGTGGCGATAGGCGCCGGCGCCCCGGGCTTTGACTGGACCTTCTATGTGGGTTACCACACCGGGCAAAACGTCTATGAGCGGGCGCACTTCTGGGCCACCAACTCGATTTGGGAGCGCAACATGCTGATGCCCTTGGGGCTTGCCTATCCCATCCACAAGTGGTGGAATGACAAGGTGAGCTTCGCCTCCCGTATCTCCTCAGGCTACACCTCCCCCATCGCCGGAGACATGCTTTACGCCCCCCACCATCAGCAGGCGAACTACCTGGCCTGGGCGGCCTTCCCCTTCCAGTCCAAGACCTACTCGGACTTTTGGAGGGCAAGGCGGCAGTCGATTGTGGACTTCACAGGCCTTGGTGCGGCAGTTGGGGCTTTCCAATCAACCGGCAGCTCCACCCGGGGGGACGAGAACCGCGGGCTGCTGCGCAGCTTGCTTGACCGATTTGGGGACACCAGCGAGCACTACTACGACAACCCCTATCGCCTCTCCTCCATGCAGCGCTATGATGACCAGCTGAGCATCTCCAAGTTCAAGAAGGCACAGCAGTTCTTTGAAAAGAACAAGGACAATCCGAATTACCAGGTGGAGGTTGAGGGCACAAAACAAACTCTTGGGGAAGCGACACAGAACATGCAGTCCGCCTTTGACAGGGGCGAGGAGAAAAAGGGGCAGGAATACCGCAAGGCAATCGGGGACATGCTTTACGGCTACATCAACGCAAAGGACAAGCGCGGGGTGTTCGTGCGCAACATGTTCTCGGGCGATGACATGGCATCCGACGGCTCGAGGGGAAGGTTCCTGGAAATGTACTGCGTGTTCCACTCAAACGTCTGGAACCCGACCGTGCCCGGCATGTTCACAGCCGACCCGCTGACCGGGGAGTGGCACGGGTTTGCCCGCAACCAGCGCAGGGTGCTTGAGGCGCCTGAAACCTCGCACCTGTCGAAAATGGCCAATTACTATGTGCCGGAAATTGACCTGGACACCGGCAAGTTCAAGGGCATGGTGAACCGGTTCTCCACCTACGAGGACGCCATCTCGCAGAATTACTTGGAGGACACCACTGCGCTCTTCCAGCTTGCCAAGAGGCAGAACAAGGCGCTTTCCTACTCCGCCATGAATGTGATGTCCACCGGGTTCTACAACCCTGTGCTAGGCGGGCTTGCCAAAAACATTTTCAAGAGGGCAATCAGCAACACCTCCTGGGGCTCCACCCTCACCGACATGCCGGTAAAAGGAGGCATTTACGGCGGGCAGGAGCAATTCGACGAGCTTGTGAGGAGCAATACCAGCTATTCCTTTGGCGAGCTGATGCCTCAAGGCGGCCGCCGTGGGGGGCAGGGAGCGGGCGACCAATGGAAAAACTCCGGCATCCGGCTCAAGCAGCAAAGCAATTATAT
>CAYSQN010000058.1:0-5033 GCA_964433305.1 Microcaldota archaeon
ATCAGGGCTTATTTTTCATTACTTTTATACTTTCTTTCACGAGTTTCATCACTAGTTCCTTTGGTATTTTTTTGTCTACTGGAAAACTAACAATGGCCTTTGTTGTAGAATACCCTACAAGTTCGTTTTTATGGTCTTGTATCACTGGGGGACGTATATGCAGGCGCACATAAGGCTTCTTAAAGCTGAACCAGGCAAACAGGCCATTATAATCATAACCCTCATAGGAATATCCTGGCATTTGAAAGTAATCAGTGCGTTCAGTGGCATCAGGCGCTACCTCCAGTATCGCAGCTCTAACTTCCCTAAGTTTAGACTGGGCTTCTTCGGGTGCACTTGCGATATATGCGTCAACCTCATTTAGTATTTTTTTCATAATTTAAGTATTTAATCCGAAATTTATAAATCTGGTTATAATTCAGGTGACGTTATCTTTACAGTTCCCGCTGTTTTCGCGTACAATTTCCGCGGAAACAAGGTGCGCCTCTTTTTGTAGTGGTGAGAATAAAGCAATATATTTAAATAATCTTCGCCACTACAAACTAGCATGGCATTCATTCGCCGAAGGGCAAGGGGAAACACTTACTACTACGAGCTGGTGAAGAGCGTGCGGGAAGGCGGCAAGGTGAAGCAAAAAGTCCTTCAATACTTCCCAAGCGCCGCGGAAGCCGAAGAATACGCGAAGAAGGCAGGCATCGAATTCCAAGCAAGCAACGGCGGCTGGATTGACGAACATCTGGCAAAAACGGTTTCAGAAAAGCTGGAGAAGCTGAACAAGTTCCGCCCTCTCCCTCCGGAGGCAGTAAAGCGCCTCCGTGCCAAGTTCGAGGTGGACATGACCTATCATTCCAACGCGATAGAAGGCAACCGCCTGACGCTTCGTGAAACCTGGCTGGTTCTCCGCAAAGGAATGACCATACGCGGCAAGTCCATGAACGAGCATTTGGAAGCGACCAACCACGCCGAGGCAATAGGCCTGCTTGAGAAAATGGCAGATGGAAAAAAGGAATCGACAGAGATGGACGTGCTCAACCTCCACGCAATCATACTTGACAAAATCAGCCCGCAGGATGCCGGCTTTTACCGCCACGAGCAGGTTTTTATAGAAGGCTCCAAAATCAAGCTCCCAAAATGGAAGGAAGTGCCGAAACTCATGAAAGCCGTCTACTCGGAGCTGAACGACAAAAGCAAGGGCATCGCAGCCATCCAGTCGGCAGTAAAAATACACCACGACACGGTAAGAATCCACCCGTTCGTTGACGGGAACGGAAGGCTGGCGCGCCTGCTGATGAACCTGCGCCTCATGCGCGCAGGCTTCCCGCCAACCCTCCTGAGGCGCGAGGAGAGGCGGGCGTATTATTCGGCGCTTGAAAAGGCGGACAAGGGGGACCTCAGGGCCCTTTCCATGCTGGTTGCAAAAGACGTAGAACAGGCGCTGGATCTGTACCTGGATGCAATCGCTTAGTGCACTATAGAGCACTATCCTGTCATGTGGCAGGAACGTGCCATGCGGAAAAGGAGAATTGCCGCGGAAATGAACCCCCAAATTATGCCGAAAAGCAGTTAGCAGGCAATTGCCTAACCCAGATTACCCAAGTTAGGCGATTGCCTACAACTACCATGCCGCTCAGGCACAGTAATTGCCATCAGACCGTCCGTCTATCATCATCCCCGAAAGGGTCCGAGATCACCTTCGTCATCATATGCGCTAATTGAGTTGGGGGCAATTCTTATTACCTCTCGCCCTTGCCATCAGAAACCGGCACGGCATAGCTCCACACTCGCGGGATTCCGTAAGCGGTTTCCGGCTCCCAATAAACCGCTCTCACCGCCTTTTCATCCCTGACATTCAGGCGGCACAGCCTTTCCATCCTCTCGTCATGCACCACGATGCCAGTGCGCCTCTTGATTATCCTCCCAAGCTGCTTGAGCTCAAGCCAGCAGGCCGACACCAGTGTAACGGTATTTGGCTCTTTTCCAATGGGCGCATTCTCCACATCGCAGCAAATCCTGTATTCAAGGCTTGCCCCGCTTCTTGAAATGGCGTGGAGATACGGGAGTCCATACGACGCCATCTTGCCAAAAGATTTTTCCCAGCCCTTTGCAATTTCTTTAAAACTGCCGCGCCTGTTTCGGACATGGTACTCTCCCCAGTCATTCTGGCTGAATCCGCGCTTGGGCTGGCTTTTCCTCTCTTCTGAAGTGACCAAAAACCCCATGTTCACAGGCTTGCCATCATCCTCCACCATGGCATTGTACATGACCGCAATCCAAGGCTGCTGGGGAAGCATTTCCCGGATGCATCGCGCCTGGCGCTCTGCCTCCTCGAGCGGGAAGTCAAAGCCGTACTTGAGCGAATTCTCGGCAAACAGTATCACGGCGTCATTGCCCTTTCCAGCCTGCATGGCATTCGCCCGCTCAGCAATCTCTTTTTTCAAATCTTCAAATGATGCGCGGTAAAGGGGGGGCATGTGGACTTCGATAAGTGTTTTCCTCGCTTCCTGTTTCGGGCGGCTTTTGAACATGGCAATCGCACTCTTCATATTGTGGTAAATAAGGTATTATAATATCTGTTGGAGCAGGGGCATTTAAGCCTGCCGCGAGCAGATGGGCACATGGAAATTTCAATAAAAAGAAGGGCGCTTCTCTCCGCAATAGCAGGCGCGAAGGCAGCCTACCCAAACGAGTTCCTCTGCCTGCTTACTGGGAAAAGGGAAGGCGGCAGGCTCCTGGTGGAAGACACTATCATTCCTCCAGGCATAATGGTGTCTGAAACAATGTCCTCATTTTCCGAGTGGATGCTTCCCACCATTGATGGGCTGGTGGGGACATTCCACTCCCACCCCGGCGCAAGCTCCCGCCCGTCAAGGCAAGATCTGCTGCTCTTTTCACAGAAAGGTGGGGTCAATTTTATCTGTGGGGCGCCTTTTGGGGAAAAATCAGCGCGGGCATATGACTCGCAAGGCAGGCAACTGAGGTTCTCAATAATTTAGCCGCAATTTTCCGCAGTGCAGCTTGCAGGGCTGCTCACATTCTCCCGCGGCAGGCATGGCCCGTAAGCATCGCCGCACGCGTTGCAGGTGGCATAACCGAACCTGCACGCATCGGTGGAGCAGCCGGCCCGCTCTCCAGGGACGCAAATCTTTTTCGGAAGGCTGCACGGGGCAAAAATCCCATTCACGCAGCTTCTCTTCCCCGAACAGCCAGATTGGGTGCAAGGGCTCTGTTCGCCATCCTCGCACTCCTTTTGGGCCACTCCCACCTCCAATGAAGCTTTGCAGCGGCTGTTTTTTGCCTCAAGGGTGTGCTTGGCGGAGGTTGGCAACAGCGCATAATCTATGCTCGAGCCCCCTTGCGCAATTTCCCTGCCGTCCAAAAAAAGAGAAAAGTTTCCGCAGCTTGAGAACGCATTTATCTTTGCCATCGTTCCTGGAGGAAGCGGCATTGCCCTGTTGATGAATATCTCAATCTTCTCCTCCGAAGCCGCAGGCGAGTGCGGCCTGAAGAAAAACAGGAAGCAGAGTATGGCCGCTAAAAAGAGCAGCAAAAGCATCACAGGTACCGCACCAATTCGGTTTCCCCTCCCTCTTTTCCTTACCGCATCCTCCTCGGGCCGGATATCGATGGGTTTTTTCACATCAGCGCCTCAACGGTATCATTATTGGTAAGATAGCCTTGGCACCGAGCCTGTGGCGGCAAGCAGCTTGTCCACATCCGCAGAGAAGGAGCCCAGCAGCCCGCTTCTCCCTTTGGTGGAGGCAAGGTAGCAAAGCTGCGGGTCATCGCTTGTTATCCCTCCTGATTTTGCAGCCTTCTTGATCGCCGCCTTCTTGTTCCCAAGCTCGTCTACCAACCCGATTTTCTTTGCCTGCCTGCCTGAAAGCACCCGCGCGTCAAGCACCTTCTCAAATCCTGCGCGGTCCAGGCGGCTGCCCCTGCTCTTCTCCACCGCGGACCTGAATTCAAAGAAGCTCTCGTTAATGATGGCTTGCAGCACCTCCCGCTCCTCCAAAGTCATGTGCCTGGCGTAGGTGCCAATATCCTTCATCTCGCCTGTCTTTACCGTGGTCTCATTCATGCCAAGCTTGTCAAAAAGCCCGGTGAAATCGTAAAAAGTTGCCCTTGCCCCGATGCTGCCTGTCAGCGCATCCGGATTGGAAATTATATAGTCTGTGCCTGCGGCAACGTAATATCCGCCAGAGGCGCCCACTTCATTTATGTATGAGACTGAACTCTTGTTAAGCTCGTGCAGGGCATCATATATCTGCCTGGAGGCTACCACCGAGCCGCCTGGGGAATCAATGAGCACAAGCACGGCTTTCACGTCTGTTCTCTTGTCCGCGCTTTCAATCTCCTGTGAAATGGTCTCCGAACCTTTTGAGCCGTCCGAAAGCAGGCTTGGGGAGACATCCCCCGTCATTATCGGGCCCCGTATCTCCACCACCCCAACGCACCCATCCATGGGAAGCAAAGGGTAGGCGAATATGAGCAGGGCCGCGACCACTGCCATGCTCCCAAGCAGAAGATAAAGGTAGTTGGTTTCTTTTTTTGCGGCCATTTTTCTCCTCCCAGCCAAATTCAGTTTCAAAGTTAATAAGCTTCACCCCATCAAAAAACCAATATGGCAGCTCCGGACCTTGCAAGCTTTGCCCTTCCCCTGATATTATTCATCCTTCCCTCCTACTTTGCCAATTCCACCCCGGTCTTGCTGGGGGGAGGGCAAGCACTTGACCTGGAAAAAAAGCTCTCGGATGGAGGGCGCATTTTTGGGAACGGAAAAACCATCCGCGGCTTTTTCGCAGGCATTTTTGCCGCTCTTCTTGTGGGCTCGATAGAATCATTGGTGCTGCCAGGCACATCCTACAACCTCTACCTTGCGCCATCAACCTATGTCCTTGCAGCCTTTCTTCTTGGTGCAGGCACCATGGTGGGAGACGTTGCAGGAAGCTTCATAAAAAGAAGGCAAAAGGTCGCACAGGGCAAGCCCTCGCTTCTCATGGATCAGCTGATGTTCCTCTTCTTCGCCCTTCTGT
>CAYSQN010000059.1:0-4939 GCA_964433305.1 Microcaldota archaeon
TGGCATTCCGAAGCATTTCCTGGAGCTTGGAGGGCAAGGACTCCACCACAGGATTCTCAATGGTGTACAAATGCGCCTCCCCGCCTGGCACATCATATATCTTCACCCTCAGCCCGCCGGGAAGCTCGTACGATGCGTCCTTCCCTCCCAGAAGCACCGCATTCTTCGGGATGGAAAGCATGAAATTCTGCATGAAAAGCAGGCTGCGCAGGCCAAGCAGCGCAAGGAATGCCGCGCGCAAATCCCCGGTTTTGAGGGCAAGCTGGTACAGCCCCGACTTGGTGTAAGCGGCCAATATTCCGTTCACCCATGCCTGGAAGGCGCGGTACCCCTCCACAAAAATAGCCTTCTGGGGGTATGGCTCGGAATAGCCCTTGAGCACCTGGACCGCCACAAGCGGGCTCATGAACATGTAGTCATAAAACTCCTTGAGTGCCTTTTTCCGCTGCAAGTAGTACTCGTCTTCCACCCTGCCATATGTCTTGGGGTCAAGCATGATGGTCTCGACCTGCCGGATGAGCCCGTCATATTCTGAAATTATGGCCGACTTCTCCTCGTCAAGGTCCACCACCACTTCCTCCTCATACCTCATGGTTTTCCAAAGCTTGGGCAGCTGCGAGGTCACCCTGAGGTGCGAGTTTATGCACTGCGGGGTGGTCAGCCCAAGCCCGCAGGTAGGGCAGTCCATGACAAGGCGGTTCCCCTGATAGCTAGGGCGGCATCCCATGTTCGCCTATTCGTCGAGATGCTTTTAATTGCTTTGCGGGCGGGCGCCTACTTTTGCCCAGGTTCCTTCCCTCCGCCAAGCGGAGTTTTTCCGCGGTTCCAGCTTCCCAACTCTTTAAAGAGAAGCGCACTATTGGAGTTGTCTCCCACCGACCCATACTTCACCTCTTCGTTTTCCACATCTTTCCTGAAAAGGGTGGTCTTGAGCGGGTGCCCAACGGCAAGGGCGTAGCCGGTTTTTCCTGCATAATCCTCAACAGTGACAAAGGCAGTGATGGGTGCTATGGCGGTGCGCACACTGTCTAAGGTAAACGACAACTGCCCTCCTGCCATGTCAACACTGCTCCAATCCAACATGAGGTCAACCCTCTCCCCCTCCTTCATCTTCAAGCTATCCAAAACCCCGCTTTCATTATAGACCAGGATTTTTGCGCTGTACTCGTCCGATTTCCTGTCTCTGGTGAAGTTGAGGCTCTTTTCATCCGAAAGGGTTATGTCCGACCCGCCGCCGCAGCCAATGGAAGTTATTGAAACTGCCGCAGGGACTACCAGATAGAGCGCTTTGCGCGCCGCCTTAGGGTAGTGCGCAATGAAACCAAAAACCCTATCCATGCCAAGGCCCAGCATCCCATCCGCCGCCTCGATTTTCCTTTTGAAAAAATCCAACACAGCATTCTTCCGCCAGTTCTTTCCTTCTTGCGGCTTGTTGGGGGCAACTGCAAACTCCGCCATCGAATCACCAATCGCCTTGTCCGTGTTTTAGGATATAAATCCACCGTTTCCGTGCGCATCCGCTAAGGCTGCTTCCCCAAAGAGGCATCTTCAAGCGCACTGCGGTGCCTCTGCTCGGCATTCATCAGCCAAGACCTCTGCTGGAACTGCGCGCCCCACCTGAACATCTCGCGCTCCAGCCCCCCCAGCTTAAGCTCAAAAAATTCAACATCAACGATGCTGGTGTCTCCGCGCCTTTCATACACCGATTCGCGCAGTGAGCGGTTCACCCCCTGCCAGCAGCCCTCCGCCCTCCACCGCTCTTCCGGGTAAAGAAGCGCAATATCCTTGTCGAACTGCCAGTGCTGGCCGTTTATCTCCTTCTCAAGCGCCGATTGGAGCACGGCGACTTTCCCGGCCTTTTCGTTCCTGTAAGTATGCGCGGAGCCGCACCCTTCCAAAAAGTAAGAGGAAAATGCAATTACGGAGGCAGCGGCAACAGTGGCTATGGCATTGCGCGCTTTGGGCGAGGATTTCCACATGTCACTTCCCCATAACATCCTCATAAGTTGGCGATCTCCTCACAATCCCTTCTATTGCTTTCCTGTCGTCTATCGCGCTTTCCCCCTTTCCACACTGCCCGTAATAATCCCTCTTATTCTGATTGAAATTTATGGTCACAAAAACCATTTCGCCATATTTGGGGGTATTTTCTGTTTTCTCAACCCAATTTTTTTGCATTATCTCCCAATATATAGAATAACGCTGTTTTGTGGAATCGGAAATCTTCGGGCTGTTGATTATCATATCCAAATCCTTCTCTACGGATTCCTTCAGCAGGCAAACCACGCTGTCCTTCACCTGCTTCATATCGTAAAGCCCGACTTTAGGCATCTGTTTTGCAAATAATCTCTGGGAGGCAACGCTGCTTCCTCCCAAGGCAAGGGTGCTCACCATCAAGGTGCAAGCCGCCGCCCTCTGCATCGTGTTCATTTTCCCACCTCGCGTTAATTATGTGGGAAAATCCGTATAATACTCGCAGATGCCTGGGGATCCAGACGCCCCCGAAAAAAAGTCAGAAACAGCGGACGTGGCGAGCATCCGCTGTTCAGCTGTAAAATCAAAAATTTAAGCGTTCTTTAACTTGGCTTTGTAGACGTAACCGTCCTTGCCGAGGTAGTACATGTAGCCGGACTGCTTGGCAATCTTCTCGGTTCCGACCTTGCCCTTGCGCCCGCCCTTGTTGTGTTTCATGGGCGCTTTCCAGACATAGCCGTCCTTCCCGATGAAGTACAGGTAGCCATCTTCGCGCTTCGTCTTTTCAGATCCTATTTTTTGTCCCATCTCAGACACCTCCAAAATAGTCAAGAGACGTTTGTCTCTGCCGTCGTAGCTTCGTCGTCACAATTTATAAACGTATCACCGACGTGGCTCCGAGGGGGCCGCAATGCAAAATCAATATCAAATCCTAACAATCCGGCCCTCCCTCCAGCAAACACCCCCAGCAACCCCACCATCATTCCATCTACCTCCAAAATTCCAAAAATTAAGCACGCCATACCATCTCAAACTCCCAACATCCAATTCTCCCTCCAGCAAACACTCTCCAACCAACCCCACATCAATTCTATCAAACCCCAAAACTCCAAAAATCAACCATCTCATAACTGTCTGAAGCCACCAACCCGTCCTCCAACAAGGGCAAATAGTTCAATTTTAATAGCCATCCATCCACTTCTTTCCCTGGTAATCCCATGGACCTTGGACGAAGCCTCAGGCAGGCGCTCTCGAAATTCACCGGCGCCCCATTGGCAGACGAAAAGGCGGTCAAAGCCCTTTGCCGCGAGCTGCAGCGCATACTGATAACCTCGGACGTGAACGTAAAATTGGTTTTCGAGCTTACAAAAAAAATAGAAAACCGCGCGCTTGACGCCAACATGCCAAAGGGGATTTCACTCCGTGAGCACGTGGTGAAAGTGGTCTATGAAGAACTCTCTTCCATCATGGGCCAGCGCTACGCGCCAAAAATAACCACTCACCGCGTCCTTCTCCTCGGGCTTTACGGCAGCGGAAAAACCACCACCGCCGGGAAGCTAGCCCACTTCTATAAGTCCCGCGGCCTCTCAGTCGCCCTTGTCTGCTGCGACGCCGACAGGCCTGCGGCATTCGAGCAGCTGCAGCAGGTGGCAAAACACTCGGGCGCAGCCTTCTATGGCATGAATGGCGAGAAGGACATCCAAAAAATATTGGAAGGCGCGCAAAAGAGCTGGAAGGAAGATGTGGTGATAGTCGATTCGGCAGGCCGCTCGGCATTCGATGAAGAACTGACCAACCAGCTTCGCCTGATAAACACCATCTCCCAGCCAGACGAAAAGTTCCTGGTGATTTCCGCCGATATCGGCCAGGTGGCAGGCAAGATGGCGCAGCAGTTCCACGAGGCGGTGGGGCTCTCAGGGGTAATAATCACCAAGATGGATGGGAGCGGCAAGGGAGGAGGCGCGCTTTCCGCAGTAGCTTCATCAAACTCAAAAGTGGCATTCATAGGGGTCGGGGAAAAGATGGACGCATTGGAGGCCTTCGACGCCGAAAAGTTCGTAGGGAGGCTGCTTGGGTTCCCGGATATCGGAAGCCTTCTTGAAAAGGTCCGCAAGATTTCAGAAGAGCAAAATCTCCCTGTTGAAATGGAGGAAAAGCTCACGCTGCGCACCTTCTACGAGCAGCTGAAAGCAGCAAGGAAGCTGGGGCCCCTTTCAAGCGTGTTTTCCATGCTAGGCGCGGCCGACATGCCAGATGACCTTGTCAAAACGAGCGAGGACAAGCTCAAGCGCTTCGAGGTAATCATAAACTCCATGACTGAAGCTGAGCGCGCAGACGCGCAGCTTTTGAAAAAACAGCACTCCCGCATAGCGCGCATTGCAAAAGGCTCCGGCACCAAGGAGTCCGATGTGCGGGAGCTTCTCACCCAGTTCGAGCGCGTGTCGGGCATGTTCAACTCCTTCAAGAAAAACAGGGGAATGCGCAAGAAGATGGAAAAGATGATGAAGGGCGCCAATATTGATTTCTCCAAGCTAGGCGGCTAGATCTCAGTTGAGCGGAAGGGGTGCAGGTTTCTCCTCCGCGCGTTCATTTTGCTGCCTGAATTTATCTTAGGAATGCTGAAAGGGAAAAAATTAAGGAGAAATAAGAAAAATCCAAAAGAGAAAAAATAAGGCGATTATTGCAACTTAGGCCCGCGGCCTGAAAGCGCAAGCTCCTTTGAAATGAGCTCCTCGAGAACGGGCTTGGCAATCACGCGGCGCCCGCCGATTTTCTCGTGCGGAATCCTGTTTCTGTCCAGCCTGCGCTCGAATGCGTTGCGCTTTATCTTGATGCCTCGCGTTCCCATTTCCTGCACAGCATCGCCGACCTCGTAATAGTTCTTGCACACATGGGCAAGGGCTTCGATGGCGGACTTTGGCACCCAGCGCTGCGTTCCAATCTTGAGCGAAGGGATGGAATTCTT
>CAYSQN010000060.1:0-4902 GCA_964433305.1 Microcaldota archaeon
GTGGCAAGCGAGCTTTCCGAAGGTGAAAGCATGGGAATATCCGGAACGCCCGGTTTCCTGATTTACTCCAAGAGCGACTTGAGCAGCGCGCTGAAGACTGATTTGCAGTCCCAGGCAGCAGTTTTGCAGGGCTACGGAGTGACCGCTTCAGTGGTGGAAGTCAGCGGGGCAGGCTATGGCATTGTTTTTGCCGGAGCTCTCCCATACAGCAACTTCCAGCAGATTATGGACTCCTTTAACTAAGGGGCCCATTTTCTCTTTCTTTTTTTATTTTTTTATCCTTATTTTTTTGAAGGTGCGCCGATGGAGCCCAACGAACCTGTGCAGGACAAAAATGGCATAGCGCTGCTCGTGCCTGTGGGGCAATCTATCCCTGGCCTTTTCCTGGCGTCATTTGGAAAAGCCCTGGCGGCTGCCATTTCACGCGGCATTGCCACCACGTTTTTCGTGGCGGACAAAGCGCCCCTCGAAGCGGCCCGCCAGATGCTTCTTGCGGACGCACTGTCATTGTCCCCTCCCATCCGCTACCTCCTTTGGATGGACGCGGACATGAAGCTGGACGAGCGCCACGTGCTTGGCCTTTATGATTTCCTGGAGTCGCACCCGGAGGCTGACGCCGCATCCGCGCTTTACTTCCGCAAAGAGGGCTTCGAGCCGGTCTGCTTTACCGGCCCCTTCGAGGAGCAGGGCAAGAAGTTCATGAGGTTTTTCATGCCCCCGACACAGGAGCCCGCCCCGGTAAGCGCGGCAGGGCTTGGCTGCATGATGATTCGCACCTCCTCCCTCTCAGAAAAGCTCGTGAAGGGGGACACGAAGAAAAAGCTGTTCTGGTTCGACAATTTCTCCGAGGACATCAACTTCTGCCTTGCCATGAAGGAGGCGGGCATGAGGCTTTTCGTGCTTCCCAGCCTGGTCGTTGCGCACATGGGTGGCTCAGTCACAGGCTGGCACTATGCAAAGAAGCAGGAGGAGCAGGGCATCAGGAAATAGCCAATCCCCATGCACAACGCATAAAAGAACGAGTCCTTAAAGAGCACATCAAGCGGGGGAATGGGCTAATCTGGTATGCTACCAGGTTTGGGACCTGGTGATCTGAGTTCAAATCTCAGTTCCCCCATTTCTTCCAGCTTACTTGCCTCTCCGAGAGCATTTCCATCCTTCCCAGCCAAAGCCCGGCATGGTTAAGTAGAGGTCCTGCACCCTGGGGGAGAAGCAGGCGTTCATTATCCTTTCGGTCTGTCCTGTTCTCGACTACTCCATAATAGAATTTGCAAACAAAGTCCCTAATGCCCTCTTTGGAGTTTTCAATGGCAACAAGTCGGAAATGTTCTTTTCGGTCTTGATGAACATTTTGTTCATGCTTCAGAAGCAATTCCTTATGACCTAAATTGCTTTTTACTAAAAATACAAAAGACACGTCATTGTCTCCCCCATGGCAAACAGCTCGGTTTAGTAACTTGGCGCTAACAATGTCCCCTTTACTTAATCCATATTCTGGGCCTAATTCATTCGTAAGAAACATATCGTAGATGCTCGTGCTGTTTTCCTTCAACTCAGCAGTGAGTTCCAGCCCACCTGCGCAGAAGTAATAGGTGTTCGGGAAGTTCAAGCCCCCCCTCAATCCGATAATTAGTTTGCCATCCGAGCTTTCCACGAACCCGGCAACTGTAACGCTTGCAACCCCGGGAATTCTGATTCCTTGGCGCATGAGCTGGCTTTGGTAGCTATGCCTTGGGCCAAGAATCACCCGAACAACGTCTCCAGTTATTTCTGTGGAGATATGGTTTCCTGCCTCCTCATTCCACCATGGCAAGTATAGTTTATCGATATGCGTTGGGGGCAGCCCGAGCAGGTTAAACACTTCTTTCATTTGACTGTCTCGGTGCATGATGGGCAGCATCAGGCTGGCATCATTGCCATTGTATTTGTCAAACTTTTCCCTGTTGAAGTCCTCACAGAATGTTTTTACCGAACGTTCATACGCTTCCTTTCCTGCTTCCACGGCTTTTTGGATATTATTATTGGAAGAGCGATACTCATGGTACAAATTGCTTGGAGGAATGTTTATTGTTTGCACTGAGTCGAGCCCAACTCTTTTCTTGTGCATGAAGCTATGGATGGCGTTTGTCATTCAAACTACCTGCGGTTTACCCTCTCTTCCTCTAACACTTCCACTAGGGTTCCTTTATACTGTTGTAATTGGTGGTATATTACTTTTTAAAGCATGGGGGCGTTTCCCATCCCACAGTGGCAATTTCCTCCAAAGGGAGATTTATAAAGTTCAACTAAATGTTAATACCTCGAAGAAGAGGTATAATTTATGGCGGAAAAGCCAAGCCCAACCGACGCCCGAACTTATTACCATAGGGGGAACAACTACTACGAGAAGGGAGACTACGAGGGGGCAATCGAGGCTTACAACACCGCCATCATACTGAACCCCACTTTTTCAGAGGCATACTTCAACCGGGGGCTTTGCCACTACAACCTCAAGAACTTCGACAAGGGGATATCCGACTACTCAAAGTCCGCCGAGCTTGACCCGAAAAACCCGGTCATCTACAACAACCGGGGAGACGCCTACTACCGCAAGCAGGAGTTCAACACCGCGATTGAGGACTACGACCGCGCGCTTGCCATCAACCCCAAATACCTCAAGGCATTCTACAACCGAGGATTGGCGTACGCCTGCCTGCAGGACTATGAAAAAGCGGTGGAGGACTTCACCGAAGTCATCGGCCTGAACCCCAATTTCTCCGAAGCCTACCACATCCGCGGGCTTGCCTACGACTACCTAAACCAGCTTGACAAGGCCATAAAGGACTACGACAAGGCAATCGAGCTCAATCCGCAATTCACCGAGGCGATAAACCACCGTGAAATAGCCAAGGGAAAAGCCGCAGGGGGAGGCGGCACGCAGACGGTGGGCGGGGCGGAGGGGCAGAACCAGGGGATAAACGCGGTAAAGCTCCTTTCCAAGCCCACCATGAAGTTCGTCGAAGTGGCAGGCATGTTCAAGATGAAAGAGGAGATAAACGAGGCAATTGTTTACCCGCTCCTTAAGCCCGACCTCGCGCGCCAGTACGGCAAGCTTGCGGGGGGAGGCATCATGCTCTACGGCCCTCCCGGCTGCGGAAAAACATTCATCATGAAGGCGGCTGCCGGGGAGTGCAACTCGAACTTCATCAATGCGAAAATCTCGGACATATTGGACATGTACGTGGGCAACACGGAAAAGAACCTGCACAACATCTTCGACACCGCGCGCAAGAACTCCCCATGCATAGTGTTCTTCGACGAAGTGGAGGCATTGGGGGGGCGCAGGGAGGACATGCAGCAGTCCACGCAGTACATGAAAGTCGCGGTGAACCAGATGCTGTTTGAAATGGACGGAATCGAGTCCAACAATGAAAACGTGCTGGTGGTCGGAGCCACCAACGCACCCTGGGACGTCGACCCTGCGCTTCGCCGCTCTGGCAGGTTCGGGAAAGCCATCTTCATCCCAGAGCCGGACTACAAGTCCCGCGTGGACATCCTTCGCATGCACACGAAAAAAGTGCCTGCGGCAAAAGGCATAGCCTACCGCCGGCTTGCCCTTGCCACCGTGGGCTACGCGTCAGCCGACCTCAAGGCAATTGTGGAGGCAGCCGCAGCCATCCCCTGGAGGGACGCGTTCAAGAGCGGCCGCCAGCGGGCGGTCAACACCGAGGACTTCATAGCCGCGATAAAAAAGAAGAAATCCTCCCTCCCTCCCTGGTATGAGCAGGCGAAAAAGCAAATCGGCACCCAGGAGGAAAAAACCATAGTGGATGGCAAGGAGCACCTCAAAATTACCGAGAGCAAGCTTGCCGGGGCGGAAAAGGAGGCGTTCAAGGACCTGCTCGATGTCATCAAGCGCAGGAATGAAATCTGGTACAAGGCGTACACCTGGATAGTGCGCAATATAGGGCTTTACCTGCCAATAATCGTCTAATCCGCGAAAGTTTTCAAACGGGGTCTTGCGTGCAAACAAAAATCCTTTTCGCAGCCGCCTTCCTCCTTCTTATCCTCTCCCTCCAATCTGCGGATAGCTCCTCCGATTCCCTTGCCAACTTCCAAAACGCCCTTCCAGCCAAAATAACCATGCCCGATGGCAAGCTCACGCAAAACCCCCAGACGCTCATTGTGAATGTGGATGCGCAAAACCCGCAAAGCAGCGCCATGCCCCTTTACCTTATCCGGCAGGTCGCGTATGGGGAGAAAAAAGAATGGGAAATGGTCAAGCTGGCAGGCGCACTGGCCCCTTCCGGCAGAACCGTCCTCCAGCTTGAGTTCGAGGTCACCTATCCAAAGCAATCCGCCAAAACCACCAGGTACGCAATTGTGGGCAGGGCCGAGGACGGGCAGCTTTACGGAAGCTATTTTGAGCTTGAGGAGGATTGGAGCGAGTACGAGCTCTCGGTCAGCGAGGGGCTGCGTGTCGCCATCGTTTCCTATGTGCCGCTAGTGGCGGTGCTCCTCCTATTGCTGATGGTAATCATGGCCCAGATGGCCTACTCCAAGCCCAGCCCCGGGCTATCCGGGCAGGAATACACCATGAAAACGTTGGTGTTCCCCGAAATGGACGGAAGGCCATTTGAGGAAAAGATTGCCGACCTGATGATAAACCCGGTCATGATGCTCTTTGAAACCGCCTGCGTGGGCGTGCTCATATTTGTGATGTTCGATTCTGCGATAAAGGCGGCCGGGCAGGGCCAGGGATTCAACATATTCCTGCTGTCCGGGCTTGGGGCGTTTTCCATTCCGCTCGTCTACCTGGCAGCCTCCTGGTTTTTCGAAAAAAGGGAGGAGGGCAAGCCGCTTCGCTTCTTTGCAGGCATGTTCGTGTGGGGAATGTTCGCAGCGTTCCTCTCGCTGGTGCTA
>CAYSQN010000061.1:0-2101 GCA_964433305.1 Microcaldota archaeon
TTTGCTATCCTTGGCACTCCTTCCATTATTCTTTTCGCTAGCATTCGCAGAGTTTTCCCCTGCCCCCTACCTTTACCCCTCTGAGAAGAACGGGACAATAAACTACACCACCTTCGTCTCCTCCTACGCGAACAACTCCACCGTGAAGATAATGAGGATAAACGGCGAGGAGGCGTTCCTGCTGCTCAACGGCAATCCTGTCACGGAAAAGGCGCAGATTTCCGCAATAATAACCGACTACTACGCCAAGAATTTCTTCCCCTCCCCCTCGGAGCTGCAGGGGATAAAAGACGACGCGGACGCATTCAACAAAAGCAGGAACTTCAAGACCCGCTTCGGCCCTGCCGAGCAGGTCTGCTTCAGCCAAGGGACATTCCTTTCCTACAAGCCCTGCAACAGCATTTCCACCTGCATGAACACCGCCTCGCTGGTGTGCTATGTAACAGGCGCGCAAGGCTGCATTGTCGACCTGCTGGCGCAATACATCTATGACTATGCGAAAAGCGTCACTCACCTCAACAAGGCGTATGGCGACTTCAACGCGGCTTACGCATCATTTTCCCCCTCCTCAATTTCCCCGTCAATCTCCGCAATGGACGCGGCATTGGACGACATGAAGCTTGCAGGGCAAGAGGAGTCCAGGACCATGCTGCGCTATCCCGAAACCACGGTGTGCCGCGACTGCCTGGCAATCTGCCCAGAACCCCACCTTGACTATGCGGCGATAACCTCCGCCAAGGAGAAGCTCGCAGCACTCAAGGCAAGGACCGCCTCCTACGCAACCCTTACCCAGACTGTGGAAAAAATCGCCCTTTCCACTTCCGACCGGATAAAATTCAAGTCAGGCGAGGAGCAGGCGCTGGTCTACTCTCCCAAGTTCAATTCTGCGCGGGCGAAGTTCGGCGGCCTTCGAGCAGCAGCCATCGAGGCCAAGGCGCTATCTTCGGACTCCGACATCGTCTCTTCCGCAGACGCCTTCATTGCCAAGGATGACGAGCTTTCGCTGAAAATGGAAGGCAGGAACTTTGAAAATTTCGAATCGCTGCTCTCCTCATATGAAAGCGCGGGAAGGGCGCTTTCCGCCGTGGTGAACAACTCCACCGCCTCCTACAGGAAGGCATTTGAAAGCCAGGATGCGGCTGCCGATGCCGTGGTGCAGGCGCAGTGGAGGGTCAACAGGCTCTCCCCAGCCTCGGTGAGCTCCTACAACAGCCTTGCCGAGCGCAAAAGCAAGATAGACTCCCAATTCCAGCCACCCATGTCCTCCTCCCAATACGAAACACTTGCAGCTGCCTACGGAAAGGTGGAAGAAGACTCAAAAACCTATATAGCAGCCTCCGGCTCGGTGCAAGACTCGGTGTTTGGCATTGGCAACGCGATTGGCAGGACAAGCGTGGATGGGGCAATGTCGGTGGTCTCCTCCATGGCGCCAGTCTCATTCAAGACCCGCCAGTCGCTTGCACGGTATGTGCCCCCCGCCGTGCTTGCCATCATCGACCTGTCGCTTTTGGCGGTGGGGATAATCGCTTTCGTGGCGGCATTCTACTACTTCCGGGGCTTTTTCAAAAGCAAGCTTGCAATCTCGGGGTGGGTGCTCTCCTTCCTTGCATTTGTCTTCATATTGCTGATAGGCTCGGTGGGCTTTTACTCAATCGTCCTTTCAACCGAGAAATTCGCCTCATTTACAGATTTCATGGGCACGGTGCAATCATCGGAACGCGTAGCCGTGATAGTTGAGGAATCAGCCTCCAATCCATCCGCAAACGAGGCAATGCGCTCCTGCGCCTCCCAAATCGAGGCGCAAATGAAGCTGCAGGGCAAAAAGACCCTCAAGTACTACATAAACGGCAATTCCTGCAATTCGGCCATCCCTGCAAACGGCACCAACTCAACATCCTACAAGACCGAGAGTGGGGTCTCCCCGGAGAAGTGCCTTAACTCCATACCGGACATCCCAATATTTGACCTGCAATATTCCGACCAAAACCAGCCTCCCGCGTTCACCACCGTGGTTACCAAGCAGGCGATAGTCAAGGGCAATGCGGCATACTTCTCCAAGAAGCCCATGTGCGAAATCGCAAACGTGCTTGGCTGACAATCC
>CAYSQN010000061.1:2201-4713 GCA_964433305.1 Microcaldota archaeon
ATACTTCTCCAAGAAGCCCATGTGCGAAATCGCAAACGTGCTTGGCTGACAATCCAGCGGGCAGCTCCCGCAACAACGTGGTAAAATGACAAAAATTTCTGAAAAGGAAAAAATGGCGGCGTTTGCCCTGCTTGGCGTCTGCGCCATCGTGGCTGCCGCATATGCCCTTTTCCTGCGCGCACCATCCGAACCAGTGCAGGGCATCGACGCATTTTACAATAGCGTGTCCAAGTCCGACAGCGTCTCGGTCTTTTTCGACCTGCGCGGGGCTGAGGCGGCATACACCGGCAAAGTCTACCAGTGCGGCGTGGACATGGTTTCAGGCCCCCTGTTCGGGAGCAGGAAGGTGTACAGCTACGCCTGCGACGATTCAGGATGCATCTCGGCAAACAGCGGCTCCAACAGCACCAGCAACCTGACCTACCAGCAGGTGCTCTCAAACATCCGAAAGGGGCCATATGCAATCCTCAAATACGGCGCCCCTTCCACAAAGTTCTACGAAACGCACATGGAAATCTCCGTTGACGGCAGCTTCAACTCCTCCTGCAGGTTCGGCTGAGAAAAAGGGCATAAGCATCTCTCCCTCCCTTCCGGCCCGCAAAACTGAAAAGAGGGCAACCAAAATCATTCCATTCCCAGCCATTTGCATTCTTCGAAGAACTCCCCGCCACAATCCAGCTATTTTCAGCTTAGCATAACTCCAATTCCACGCCTCTCCCATTCCTCCTCCCGCGCCTTGGAAATAAAATACTGTTTTAATGCTTCACCTCCACTTCTTTTCCATGGATATTGAAGGCAAGCTCTCCCTTGTGAACCGCAACCCTGTCTGCGAAGTGGTCACCCAGGAGGAGCTGCGCGGGCTATTTGAAACCAATTCCCATCCAAAGCACTACATCGGGTTTGAAATATCCGGCAAGGTGCACCTTGGGAGCGGGCTTCTCACCTCTCTCATCCTCAAGGACCTGATGGCTGCAGGCGTCAAGCCAACCATTTTCCTTGCAGACTACCACGCGTGGATAAACGGCAAGATGGGCGGGGACCTGGAAAAAATACAGTCGGTCGCCAAGGGCTACTTCAAGTCGGCATTCGTTTCCCTTGGCCTGCCAGAGGGCAAGGTGGACTATGTGCTTGCCTCCGAGCTTTATGACAAGCTTGGCAACGATTACTGGAAGGAAGTGCTCCGGATAAGCAAGGACACCACCATGGCGCGAATGCTGCGGTGCACCACCATCATGGGCAGGGTCCAAAAGGACGCCATTGACTGCGCCTCGGTGCTCTATCCAGCCATGCAATCCGCCGACATTTCCGCCTTGGGCTCCGACATCGCGCATGCGGGCATGGACCAGCGAAAAGTGCACATGCTCGCGCGCGAAATCGCAGAAAAGCATGGGCGGAAAAAGCCCCTTGCCATGCACCACCGGCTGCTTATGGGCCTGCTTGGACCTCAGAAAATGGGATTTGAGCTGCACGAAAAGGAGGACATCGAAATCTCTTCCAAGATGAGCAAGAGCAAGCCAGACTCAGCCATATTCGTGCACGATTCTGCCGAGGAGATAAAGCGCAAGCTCTCCCGCGCCTACTGCCCGGAAAAACAATCCGAAAACAATCCCGTCTTAGAGATGTGCTCGGCATTCATTTTCCGTGGAGAGAAAGCCGCCCTTGACGTCATCCGCCCTGCAAAGTTCGGGGGGGAGGTGTCGTTTGGCTCCTACCTCGAGGTGGAACAGGCATACAAGGAGGGCAAGCTGCACCCGATGGACCTCAAAAACGCGGTTGCCTCCTCGCTTTCCTCCATTCTTGAGCCATGCCGGAAACACTTCGAGGCGCACCCGCAGCTTCTGGCGCAGATTGAAGCCTGAACACTTCCCGCACACATGGGCGATGGGGCAACGCCTCCAATTCCGGGCGATATGCCCCCAGGCCTGTGGCCTCCAAGGTTCCTGGGAGGCGTTTATATCCTTTTTCTTCGGATGAAAAATTGGGACGCCCATGCTCAAAACATCAAACATCGCAATAGTTTTCCTGTTTCTCCTCGCTTCCCCAACGCTTTACCCTGCTTCCTGCCCAACCGCATCAAGCCAGATTTATGTGGCAGCCGTGGTGGGCCCTGACAAGGGGGGAATCTTTCAGCTTCACGTGCAAACACGCCCGGGGAACGGCAACATTTACACTTCAATTTCCCCACGGACAGGCTTTGCCACGCAGGATTCCGAGGAAAGCGCAGTAAAGGCCGCATTTTCCTCGGCGGGGATTTCCAGCTCCAACTGCGACGTTTTTTTCAGCATAACCGGGAGCCAGGGGCAGCAGTCGTTGGACGGCCCATCCGCTGGCGCGGCCATGGCGGTTGCCACCAGCGCCGCCCTCATGGGCAAGCCGATAAGGCAGGACGTGGTGATAACCGGGACCATCTCCCCCGAGGGCAAGGTGGGCGAAATAGGCGGCGCGATTGAGAAGGCGGTGGCAGCCTCCCTTGTGGGGGCAAAGTACATGGTGCTTCCCAAAATCAAGGTTT
>CAYSQN010000062.1:0-4711 GCA_964433305.1 Microcaldota archaeon
AACGAGCTTCTCACCGAAAAAATGCTCTCGCGCAAGCGGGTCTTCGAGGTCATGACCTCCCCTGTCGCATCCATCGAGGAAAGCTCCACCGTCGGCTACGCCCGCTCCGAGCTGCGGCGCCACAACATCCGCCGCGTGGTGGTCACAAGCAAGGGGAAAATCACCGGGCTGCTCTCGGTTTTCGACCTTGCGAAACTCGCCTCCAAGCCAAACGAGTCCTCGTCATTCTACAGGGGCGGCGAAAAAACTTCCATGGACACCCAGCCGATTTCCTCCTACATCAAGCGCGAGGTGGAAACCATCGGCGAGTCCGAGTCGCTCTCCTCGGCGGTGAAAAAAATGCTGGACAGGCGCGTGGCCGCCCTGGTGGTCTCCGACTCCGGATATCCGCGCGGCATCGTCACTGCAAAGGACATACTTCAAACCGCGCTTTCGCAGGATAAGCCCGCCGCGGTTTTTGTCTCAGGCCTCCCATACGAGCTGCACGAATTCGGGGCCGAAATCTCCCGCGAGGGGGAAAAGCTCATCAGCAGGCTAGGCAAGAGCATCCAGGTCCGCTCGCTCGCCTTCCACATAAAGTCCGAGGGTTCGGGCTTTTCGGTGCGCGCGCAGCTGACGGGAAGCAAGCCCTACAACGCATCCGCCTCGGACTTCCGGCTGGAGGTTGCGGTCGGCCGCGTGCTTGACGAAATACGCAAGATGGCAGCCAAGGACAAGCCGCAAAAAATATCAAGAAGGAAAAACCGGAAGGACGAAGGCTAGGCAGCCATCCCACGGGCAAGCGCACTGGGAGCAAAAGAACGCCTCCAAAACAGCAATGGCAGGAAGAGGGCAATGGAAGGGCAGAAACCCTCCCAAACCAGCAAGGAATGGAAAAGGGCGCCCGAACCCCTTCCAAAAAACAGCAATGATTTTTTCCGCAGGTTGAAACCATGCTTGAGACCAAATTGGGCAAATTGCGCCTGAAAAACCCGCTCATTCTTGCCTCGGGCATCCGTGGCAACTCCTCCCACCTTCTCATCCGCGCAGGCAAGGAAGGGGCCGGTGCAGCCACCTCCAAATCCTGTTCGCTTCTTCCCCGCGAGGGGCACGCAAATCCCACCATGCTTGGCTCGGATGGCGCCTATCTGAACGCAATCGGCTTGTCCAACCCGGGAGTGGATGCCGAAATGGACGAGATACGCGAAGCCGTGAAAAAAGCCGGAGTTCCCATCATTGCGAGCATAGTGGGCTTTTCAGTTGGGGAGTTTGGGGAAGTGGCGGAAAAAATTTCACAAGCCCGCCCCCACATGATAGAAGTGGATGCCTCCTGCCCCAACGTGCACCGCGGCAGCAAAATGTTCTCCTGGTCCGCGCAGGATGCGGCGGATGTGACCCGGATTGTGCGCAAGGCGACCTCCATCCCGATTTCCCTCAAGCTTTCCCCGGATGTTCCAAACATAGGCGAAATCGCCAAAGCGTGCGTGGAGGAGGGGGCGGACGCAATCACCGCCATCAACACCATGGGGGGCATGTACATCGACGCCCATGCAAGGAGGGGGGTGCTGCACAACTGGTTCGGCGGGTTGTCCGGCCCTGCCCTCAAGCCAATCGCGCTCAAATGCGTTTACAATGTCCGCAAGGCAGTAGGCCCGCAAGTTCCAATCATAGGGACAGGCGGGGTGGCAAGCGGGCTGGATGCCATCGAGATGATGATGGCGGGCGCAACCGCGGTGGGCGTGGGGACGGGCGTGGTGCTGCGGGAAAACGCCTTTGCCTCAATTGCAAAAGAGATGCAAGAGTTCATGGCGAAAAACGGGTACAAACGCCTCTCCGAACTAACCCTCATCGAAAAGTGATGCCGTGCCGTTCCGCCGCATGGCAACAATGAAAAAATAGAAAATGAAAAGTGATGGCATGCCAATCCACCAAATTGCAACGGTAAGGGAAGTGGAAGAGGAAAACGACATCGTCAAAACATTCACCTTTGACCTCTCCTTTCCTCACGCGCTGCCAGGGCAGTTCGCCATGGTGTGGCTCCCCGGGCAAGAGGACGAGAAGCCTTTCAGCCTTGCTGGGGCCTCCCCACTGAAGCTTGCAATAGGCGCGCGCGGGGCATTTTCCAACGCATTCTGTTCCCTTAAAGTCGGGCAAAAAGCCTGGGTCCGCGGCCCCTACGGGCGCGGCTTTGATTTTCCAAAGAAAGTCAAAAATGCCCTGCTGGTGGGCGGGGGCTATGGCTTTGCCCCGCTGCGCTTCCTCGCGCAGGAGGCGAAGAAAAAGAAAATCTCCTGCACAGCCATCTGCGGCTCCCGCCACAAGTCTCTTCTGATGAAACCCGCCAGCTGCAAAACAATTTTCACCACTGACGACGGCACCGGGGGCATCAAGGGCAACGTCCTTGCCGGGATGGAGCAAGCCTTTTCAAAGGCAAAGTTTGACCTTGTCTACACATGCGGCCCTGAAAAAATGATGGGGGCGGTGGCGCGGCTTGCAAAGAAGCACGGGGCTCCATGCCAGCTTCTCATCGAGCGGCACATGAAATGCGGCATTGGGGTGTGCGGCCACTGCTGCATGGGAGAAAAAGTAGTCTGCTTTGATGGCCCCATGTTTTACTTCAACGAAGTCGCGGACAACCCTGAGTTTGAGAAAGTCTGGAGAGACCAAGCAGGGAGGAAGGTTCCATTATGAGCACTCGCATGTCAATTTCCTGTTCGCAGGTGTGCCCATGAGCCTTCTTATCCGCGGCGGGAAAATAGCCGATGCCGCCGGCATTCACGAGGGCGACTTATTGGTAGGGGACGATGGGAAAATACTCAAAGTGGGCGGCGCCATGGGCAAAGCCGCCAGCAAGGTGGTGGATGCTACCGATTTGCTCATTCTCCCAGGGGCAATAGACGCGCACGTGCACTTCCGCGACCCGGAGGACACCTCAAAAGAGGACTTCACCACCGGTTCTGCCTCCGCTCTTTGCGGCGGAGTGACTACGGTAATGGACATGCCCAACTACCGCAACCCTCCCACCACCACCAAGGCGGCGTATGAGGCAAAGCGCGCCATAGCCTCCAAAAAATCCCTCTGCGACTACGTGCTGCGCTTCGGGGCAAGCGAGACAAACTTCTGGGAGGCGGCAACTTCCGGCTCGCCTCAACTCAAGATCTTCATGACCGACACCGGCTCGGAACTTTCCTGCAGCAAATCCGCAGTGATAAAGCACTTCCGCAGCTTTCCCGCCTCCCTGCCCGTCTGCGTGCATGCAGAGGACCGCGAACTTATCTCACAGGGGGAAAAAAAGCACACCTCCCACGAGCAAATACGAAGCGCGCTGGTTTCCCAGTCCGCCTGCAAATTCGTGCTTGAGGAAGCGGCAAAGTCAGGCAGGCGCGTTCACCTCTGCCACCTCTCCACCGCTTCGGAAATAGGGATGGTGCGAAAGCACCCCAACGCAAGCTATGAAATAAATCCCGCCCACCTCTACCTTTCACTCGATGACCTGGCGCAAATGGGCTTCCAGGGCAAGGTCAACCCTCCTCTTCGCGACAAGGGCGAGCAAGCCAAGCTTTGGTCGGCCATTGGGAACGACACCATAATTGCCTCTGACCACGCCCCGCACCTTCTGAAGCATAAGGAAGCTGGCGCACCGGGATTCCCGGGAGTGGGCACCATGCTGCCCCTGATGCTGCAAGCAGCGCATCAGCGAAGGCTGACTCTTCAAGACGTGGTTCGCATCTGCAGCTACAACCCGGCAAAGGAATTTGGCCTCAAAACCAAAGGGCTTCTTGCAAAGGGCATGGATGCCGACATAACACTAGTTAACATGAAGGAGAGCTGGAAAATCTCCGCGGACAACCGCTTCTCCAAGTGCGGCTGGACCCCGTTTGAAGGAAAGGAAGTGTTTGGAAAAATAGAGTCGGTTTTCGTGCGCGGCAAGCTCGCTTACGACGGAGAAAACGTGGTGGCAAATGCAGGGGAAGGAAAAGAAGTCGGCTAGTTCTTCAATTTTCTAATAACTCGAGCCTCGTCAAGTTATTGCAACAGGACTACGTTCTTTATCTTCCTTTTCCTGAAATCTGCATCTCCAGTTACAAGGGTTGCCTGTTGCTCTAAGGCAGATTGGTAAATAAGTGCATCGATTGCATACAAGCCAAGTGCAAGGGAGAATCAAGCAGGAAACGCCTATTCTGCATGTTCCTCACGTATGAATGATTGTAGCTCCTTGCGAGTAATCACCCCCCTTAATGCACCGTATGCGCTTGCGGAGGTAGTCTTTTTTCTTGCCACTTTAATCGCCCCTCTTTAGCCAATTGCAGGTATGCCAAGCACGTCCACCGCTTCGTCTGATGAGAGCTGCACCGGCCCTGCCTCGGTTTGAAGTATGACCAAGCCGCCCAGCCTCTGCAGCTTGCTCTCAATCTTCATGTTGCGCAGCCGCTCTATCACTTCATGGATTTCCTCATAAGTCAGCTCGTCAATGTTTATTTTCATCCTGATCACCAGCAATTGGTGGGCTTAACACGGCTTATAAGCAGTGGGAAGGAGCTCTTTTCCGTTGCATCCCCCACTCAATCACACAATTGAAAAAGAACCGAAAATCCCATGGCGCATACGCTAAGGGGCAACAAAACAAAAAGAAGAAAAAAGGAAAATTCAATTGCTAGCTAGCGTTAGTTTGCGATTAGAATTTCCTGTGCTTGGCAAAGCAGTCCCTGCAGTACACAGGCCTGCCGTCGCT
>CAYSQN010000063.1:0-4666 GCA_964433305.1 Microcaldota archaeon
GCTGCCGGACCAGTTGCCCCCCACGATGGTTGCGTTGAACGGCCTTGCTGGGCCTGAGTCGGCATATCCGTTGCCATCGGTGTCGCGGATGTCGAAGATGAGCCAGGATGGGGTGCCGTTGGCAAGATAGTAGATGTTGCCGGAGTTTGAATTGTTGAAAATGCTTCCAGTGCCTGCGTTGCTTATCCATGGGGCTCCGGTGAGGTTGTTTTGCAGCACTGTGGTTGAGCTGGAGCCTGCGTCGATGCTGATTGAGGCGGTGGAAGAATTGATGGTGTTGTTGGTTAGGGTGATGCTGGAGGCTGAGACAAGGGTGATGCCTTTTGCAGTGGGGGAGGTTATGAGGGAGTTTGCTATGCTGTCTCCTCCCGAGTTCAATTCAATGTGGATGGCGTCATCTGAGAGAGAGGATATGTTGGAGTTTGTGATGTTGTTGCCCGAGGTATAGATTATGTACAGTCCATTGGTTGTGTCTGAGGAGAAGGTGGAGTTGGCGATGGTGTTGGTGAAGGAGGAGTAAAGCTCAAACCCATATCCGTTTGTAGAGTGGGAGCGCACCCTGTTGATGGTGTTGCTTGCACCGTCCTCCTGTATCCAGATGGCTGCCCAGTCAACGCAGGTGACATTGGTGTCCAGGACTTGGTTGTTCATGGCGCTCCACATGTCTATGCCGCCTTCAGAGCAGGACGTGGCAGAGATGGTGGAATTGGCGATGGTGTTGCTGCTGCCAGCAAAGTAAACCCCTGCATCATATGCAGAAATATTGGAATTGAGAAGGTAGCTGCCAGCCCCAGTCAAGCGGACTCCGCTGTTTGAGAGGTTATCTGTGGTGATATTTTGTACGAGCCCGTTGTTGCTGGAGAAATCCACCCCAACATAAAACCCATTTATCCTGCAGTTTTTCACCGTGGTGTTCAAGTAGGATGAACCTATGCCTGTGCCTGCGCCGCTTGTATCGGTTAGAGTATAGCCGTTGCAGTCGAGGGTGACATTTTGTGCTCCCACTGCAATGCAGCTGCCGGAAGTTGTGATGTTTGTGCTCATGTTGTAGACGGTGTTTGCCACTGCCAGCGTGCCGCAGGCGTTGACTGAGGAGGAATTCAGAACAGTAACGTTGCTGGAGTTCCTTGCAAAGAGGAATCCGCTGTTGTCAAAGATGGACACTTTGCAGAACCAGGTGTCCCCTCCAGACAGGTTGCCAGAAGTAACATTTGAGATAAGTGTTGGAACCCCGGCTGGAACGTTGTTTGCAGCTATTCCAAGCGAGGTTTGGTTCACGCCGTTCTTGTACCATTCGTAGGTGACGTTGAGCGATGGGTGCATGTCTGCGAAAATGGTGGCGTTGCAGCTGAGGTTGTCTGTGGTCAGAGGGTAGGAAGGTGAAACTGCCGCGTCCACTGTGGGGAAGCCTGCCTTGGGGTCTCCGAACACCACTGCTGCCCAGGAAAGCTTGTAGATGCTGCTCCATGCCAGCTCACCTAGCCGGAAGCCAAGGACGTAATTGGATGCAAGCGTGTTGGGGTAGGAGATGCCGTCTCCATTAGGCTCCACTGCATAGCCTATTCCCGAGGTTGCCCCTTCCTCCAGGAAGTCTGCCACCATGGATTCGTTGCGGCGGTTTTCCCGCACTGACCTTGCCGACCAGGAGTACTTGATGTCCACGATGGAGCCGTTCACCCAGGTGTTGTTTGGCCGCCCCCTGTATGAGGAAGTGAGGCAGCTTCCGAAGTTGTAGCAGCCGAAGGTGTCGAAGTAGGAGACGTTGGACTGGTTTGCCTTGTAGGTGGCAGGGTTGGAGGCGTTGGTGGAGGAATTGAAGAAGACATTTAGACCTGCAGAAGTTAGAGTTTGGTTGGCGGTGCCAATAATCGATTGCTGCAGGCTTCCGTCAAAAGTGGTAAGCACGTGCAGCCCTGAGATGAGGTTTGAGCGCCTGATGTTGCCGGACTTGTTTATCATTGAATAGATGGTGGAAACGTTGTAGGCTTCCAGGCGGGTGACCAGGTAAACGTTGTATCTTGAATGGGAGAACCTGTTTCCGACACTGTTGCCTGTCAGCTGCGCCCAATATGGATTCCCCACAATGGTGCTGGGAGGCATGCCCAGGTAGCGTTCAGACGCGGTGTTCAATATCATGATTTCGGTGTCCACAGATGAAGCATTCTGGCAGGCTACGCTGCCACAAGAGCCTAACGCTTGCTCGGATTCATTGGTCCATAGTGGTATGTCCTTGGAAAGCACTATGTAGTTGATGCCCGTCCCGTTGCTGCCGTTGAGGTAGGCGCGGATGGGCTGGAATATTGTGGAGTTGGCAAGCGGGAATTTTATGGCATCCGAATTGTTGGCAGTGCTTATGTTCATTACATGGGTGAGATTGAGGCGGGCAGCGATGAAATAGTTGCCAATGGCTATTGAGTCGCTTGAGTTGTTGTTTATTACCAGAAGAACGTCGGAGTAATCCGCAAATGTAGTTGGTAGGCAGAAAAGTAAAATCGCGGCAGTTGCTATTATTTGCATTTTTTTATCCATGTTTCTCGCCTATGAACGGATTGTTTTTGGTGCATTCAGGCTGATTTTTGCTCGGTTGTTGAAGAAGATTGTTCAGATGGGGGTTCCGTCTTCGCCACTTCTGCCGCTGCATCGCACTTCTTGGCAAAGTCATCCAGCACTGAGGCGAGCTGCGCGCCTTTTTCGGTAAGTTTGTACATGTTTTGCTTGCCCTTTTTCTCTGTAAGCACCACCCCCAGGGCGCGAAGCGAGGAAAGCAGGTTGACAGTGTGGACGTAGGAAACCCCCGAAGAGCGTGCCAGCTTGGAAGGGTACCAGGCCTGCTGGCTGTCCTTGAGCAGCAAGAGTATGGATGCTGGCTTGACTTTTATGAAAAGGGCTTTCATGTTTTTCTCCTATCGCAGATGCATCCATGGCAGCTGCCGTGTGCTTGATTTTTGTTCATTGTTTTCCTTTTTCGTTTATGCAATGAAGCAGCACTGCCATGCGCACAGGCACTCCGTTTTTCGCCTGCTCGAAGTATTTCGCACGAGGGTCGCTGTCCACCGAGGGGTCGACCTCGTCGATTTTCGGAAGCGGGTGCAGGATTGCCATGCCCTTGGGCGCGCTTGCCAGAAGCGAGGCGCCCAGGCGGAAAGACTGCAGCAGCCCCTGTGCGGATGAGGGGTCATCGAACCTCTCCTTTTGGACACGGCAAACGTACAGCACGTCAAGCCCGTGCAGGTCTGGAGTGGAGGAGATGGAGACTTTTGCCCCGTGCCCGATTGCCTCCTGCACTATCGACTCTTCCATGCGAAGGGAGGGCGGGGAAATTAGCGAGATTTCATTCCCATAAAGCGAAATCCCCCACAAAAGGGAGCGCATTGCCCGGGCATGCCGCAGGTCCCCCATGAGCGCGACTTTCAGCCCGGTAAGGGTTCCCTTGAGCTTTTTTATGGTGTACAAGTCAATGAGCGTCTGGGAGGGATGCTGGTTCCCCCCATCCCCCGCGTTGATGACTGGGTGGCTTGCGATTTTTGCCGCCTTGTGGGCAAAGCCCTCGGCAGGATGGCGGATGACAAGCGCGTCTGCGTATCCGTCCATCATGCGGACTGTGTCCTCGAAAGTCTCGCCTTTGGCATTGGAGGACTTTTCAGGATGGAAGGACAATACGTGCGCGCCGAGCCTTTTTGCCGCAGCCTGGAATGACATGTTGGTGCGCGTGGAGGGCTCGAAGAACATTGTCGCCACAATCTTGCCGGAAAGCTGCCCCGCTCCCTTCCTTCCAATCCGCTTTTCCATCGAAGAAGCAAGGGAAAGGAGCTTGTCTATGTCTTTTCTGGACAGGTCCCGGATTGAAAGAAAATCTGCCATGCCCCCACCAATGCTGCCTTCTCTAACAATCTTTATAAAATGGGTTTTCCAATAGTGGGGTTATGAGAAAGTTGATTGCGCTTGCGTTTTTTGCTGCCCTTCTTTTCGGCTGTCTAGGCTCGGCAGTAAACCAGGGGGTGGCCGCGGACGGGGCTTATTACAGGGGGGCTGATAGCCCAAAGCTCATCATTTACGAGTATTCGGACTTCCAGTGCCCGTTTTGCCAGCGCGTGCAGGGCGCCCTTGAGGAAGTGCTGCGAAGCTACCCTGACACCGTGCAGCTGCGCTTCAAGCACAACCCTGTGGAGGAATTGCATCCCCGGGCATTTTCCGCATCCTTGGCTGCGGTGTGCGCAGGCAAGCAGGGCAAGTTCTGGGAGATGCACGACAAGCTGTTTGGCAACCAGGCTGCGGCAACCGATGCGGACTTTGCAAAATTTGCAGGGGAGATTGGATTGGATGCTGGTGTATTCGGGGCCTGCTATTCTTCACAGCAAGCGGCAGATGAGGTGAGGGCAGACATGGCTGAGGCCAAGAAGCTGGGGCTTGACGCCACCCCGATGTTCGTCATGGGCGACACCATAGTGAGGGGGTCGCAGACCGCTGCCAAGTTTAAGCAGGCGATAGACTCGGAATTGGCGGTTAGGGGCAGCTAAGTTCGGTGGAATTGCGCCTGTTTGCCCTTCTCTGGACGTGCGTTGGTTGTTGGCGGCTGTTTTTTCCCAGCTTACTCCGCTTTTTCCCTGGGCAGCTGTTTTTTCTCCTTCTTTTCCTTGCCTTCTTTTTTATTGGAAAGGAAAAACCA
>CAYSQN010000064.1:0-4646 GCA_964433305.1 Microcaldota archaeon
ACCATCCAGACAAAACCGAGCCCTTCCGCCGTCCCCGTTCCTCGCCAGCGCTAAAAGTCCTGCAGTTCGCACGCGACGAAGCTCATAGGTTTGGGATAACTTATCACCGATTGCTTAGGAAGAAGAAATTCGGGGGCGAATAAGCAAGAGGATGGGCTGCTCCAAGGCTTTTCTCGCAAAGCCCCCTAATTCTGCGTGTTTTTAAATACTTATATAAACTTTTCCTTCCCAACCAACCTACTCGCGTTGTGTTAGGTGTTCCCTTGCCTGAGAAAAAGTCCCCAGCCCATGAACTAGTCCCCAAGCACTCTATTCTTACACAGGCAGAAGCAGAAAAAGTCCTTTCAGAATTCCGAGTTTCAAGATTGCAGATTCCAAAAATAAAAGTAAAGGATGCGGCGCTCGAGGGAATGGGCGCCAAGGCCGGCCAGATGGTGAAGGTCGACCGCGAAGACGGCTCGGTCAATTACCGGTTGGTAATTTAGCTGTAATTATTCGGGTAAAGCCCAGGCCAACTATCGACGGATAAGGCCGGGTCAGGATTTAGTTGCAAGGTGGATATATGCCAGGCGAACTGCTCACATCGTATTTCAGGGACAACAGCCTGGTAAAGCAGCACCTGGACTCCTACAACAAGTTCATAGAGTCAAGCATACAGCAAATAGTCAACAGGGTGGGCACCATTCAGCCCTCGGTGGAGGGGTTCGAGCTCAAGTTCGGCCAAATCCGCCTTGACAAGCCCAAAATCATCGAGGCGGACGGCGCGCAGCGCGCAATCCACCCCTCCGAAGCGCGCCTCCGAAACCTCACTTACGCGGCACCGATTTTCCTTGAAATCATCCCTGTTTTTAACGGCGTGGAAAAGACCATGTTCTCCGAAGTTTTCATAGGCGAGCTTCCAGTCATGGTGAAGAGCAAGCTTTGCTACCTTGACAACATGAGCGAGGACGAGCTCATCAACTCGGGAGAGGACCCAAACGACCCGGGCGGCTACTTCATCATCAACGGCTCGGAGCGCGTGCTGACCTCGATTGAGGACCTCGCTCCAAACAGGATAATGTGCACGCGCGAAAAGGACAACACGCTTGTGACTGCAAAAGTATTCTCCACGAGATTCGGCTTCCGCGCCCGCTCGGTGGTGGAGCGCACCAACGAGGGCTTCCTGCGCGTGGTCTTCCCGGCCTCTCCAAAGGACCTCCCTCTTGTCTCCACCCTTCGCGCGCTTGGCATTGAAAAGAAGGAAGAGATACTCGGCTCATTCTCCTCTGACCGCTCGGTCAAAAACGACATCCTTCTCAACTTGGAGCTTGACACTACTACGAACAAGGCAACCGCCATGGAATTCCTTGGCAAAAAGGCAGCGCCCGGGCAGGCTGAGGACTACCGGCAAAAGAGGGCCGAAATACTGCTTGACACCTACCTTTTGCCCCACATCGGCACCACTGCGCAGGACAGGATGAAGAAAGCCCTTTACCTCTGCAAGATGGCCGAGCACGCGGCAAAGGTGGCGAACAAGGACATTCCCCAAGACGACAAGGACCACTACGCCAACAAGAGGATAAAACTCGCGGGGGACCTGATGGAGGACCTGTTCCGCTACGCATTCCAATTCCTGGTAAAGGACGTCTCCTACCAGGCAGGGCGCGCAGACGCGAGAGGAAGGCACCTCGCAGTTCAAACCCTAGTGCGGCCAGACGCGCTCACCGACAGGATACGATACTCCATGGCAACGGGCAACTGGATAGCCGGGCAAACCGGAGTGAGCCAGCTGCTTGACCGCACTTCCTATCTCTCATCCATGTCCCACCTCCGAAGGATCATCTCTCCCCTTTCGCGCAAGCACCCACACTTCAAGGCCCGTGACTTGCACGGCACCCACTGGGGGAAGCTGTGCCCAAACGAGAGCCCGGAGGGGCCCTCCTGCGCGCTGGTGAAGAACATGTCGCTTCTTTGCGAAATCTCCATCGGCGAGGAGGAAAAGAACGTGGAGGAAACCATCAACAAGCTGGGAGTGAAACTGTAGTTTTTAGCCTGGAATTCACAAGCACAAGCGGAAAAAGCGAATGAACGGTGGCACTCATGAAAAGGAAAAAGAAAAAAGTGAAGCGGTCCAAGCAGGCGGGGATGGAGCACAAGGCAAACGTCTACCTTAACGGAAGGCTGGTGGGCATGTGCCCAAGCGGCTCCGAGCTTTTCATCGAGCTTCGCAACCGAAGGAGAAGCGGCAGCCTCTCCTCACAGGTCAATTTCTTCTACAACAAGAAAACCGACGAGCTTTTTATCAACACCGACTCTGGAAGAGGGCGCCGCCCGTACATTGTGGTGGAAAATGGGCAGTCCCGCCTGACCTCCGCCCTCGCAGACCAGCTGCAGAGGGGCGAGATAACCTGGAACAGCCTGGTGAAGCTTGGCGTGGTGGAGTATCTGGACGCGGAAGAGGAGGAAATGGCATTCGTCGCCCTCAAGGAACCCGACCTCACCCCTGAGCACACCCATCTCGAAATAGACCCGGTCTCCATTTTCGGGCTCACCGTGTCCGTGCTCCCATTCCCGGAATACAACTCCTCGCCAAGGATCACCATGGCGTGCGCCATGGCAAAGCAGTCCCTTGGCACCTATGCGGTCAACTTCAACATGCGCACCGACAGCCGGGCGCACGTGATGTACTACCCGCAGCAGCCCCTCGCGCAGACCAAGCCCTATGGGCTTCTTGGCTTCTCCGAGCGCGCCGCCGGGCAGAACTTCGTGGTGGCAATCACGAGCTCCTACGGGTACAACATCGGCGACGCCGTGGTCATGAACAAAAACGCCATCGACCGCGGGCTTGGCCGCTCGGTTTTCTTCAAGACTTACGAGACCGAGGAGCGCCGCTACCCCGGAGGGCAGAAGGACAAGTTTGAAATCCCGGTGGCGGCAACCAGCGGCTACAGGGAGGAAAAGGCTTACCGGCTGCTAGGCGAGGACGGCATCATCTCCCCCGAAACCGTGGTGGAGTCAAAAGATGTGCTTGTGGGCAAAACTTCCCCGCCCCGTTTCCTTGAGGAAATCACAGTTTTCGGAGTCACCGAGGAGAAGAAGCGCGAAAACTCGCTCACCCTCAAAAGCGGCGAGGACGGCGCGGTCGACTCGGTCATGATGACCGACTCGCTTGCAGGCACCAAGCTTGTCAAGGTCCGTGTCCGCTCGGTGAAGGTGCCGGAAGTGGGCGACAAGTTTGCCTCCCGCCACGGGCAGAAAGGAGTGATAGGCATGCTTCGCCCGCAGGAGGACATGCCCTTCACCAAGGATGGCATAGTGCCGGACCTGATAATCAATCCCCACGCCATCCCCTCCCGTATGACCATCGGCCACCTGCTTGAGATGTTGGGCGGCAAGGCTGCCTGCTACACGGGCAAGCTCATTGATGCCACCGCATTCGGCGGGGACACGGAGGAGGACATAAAGAAAACCATGCGCCAGTTCGGGCTTGAGGAATATGGCGAGGAAATCCTCCACGACGGATTCTCCGGGCAGGCAATCAAGGCAAAAATATTCATCGGCGTAATCTACTACCAGAAGCTCCACCACCTAGTGTCAAACAAGATGCACGTGCGCAGCCGCGGGCCGGTGCAGCTTCTCACCCACCAGCCGACCGAAGGGCGCTCCAGGGAAGGAGGACTTCGTTTCGGAGAAATGGAGCGCGACTGCCTCATAGGCTATGGCGCCTCGATGCTTATCCGCGAAAGGTTGCTTGAGGAGTCGGACAAGACAACCGAGCTTGTGTGCGAGAAATGCGGCTCGATTGCGGTGCACGATCACGTGAAGAACAGGCAATACTGCCCGCTTTGCGACTCCACCGTGCTTTCAAACGTGGAGATGAGCTATGCGTTCAAGCTGCTGTTGGACGAGATAAAGTCCATCGGCATCTTCCCGAGGCTTTTGATTAAGGACAAGGCTTGAGTGAAAAAAATGGAAAAAAACACATGTTTGAGGTGTGGAAGTAAAAATTTGGTTAAAACCCGTTCCTTTAGCGGAATGGTGAGGATAAAATGCAAAAAATGCGGATCTGATAGTCCATATTTCTGGACTCCGATGGGCGGATTTTCCTTCGCCTATCATAATGGTCTGAAATTTGGATTGTTTCAGAATATAGAAAGTGAGTGAAAAACGATTGATTGAAAAAAAGTTGAACGGTGTTTTGCATGATCGTAACAAAAATGATTGACCGGGTGAAGTTCTCCCTCTTCTCGCCAGAGATGATAAGGAAGATTTCCTCGACAAAGATAACCGTGCCTGACACCTACAACGACGACTCCTACCCGATTGACGGCGGATTGGTGGACCCGAAAATGGGCGTCATCGACCCTGGCCTCAAGTGCAAGACCTGCGGGGGCAAGCTGCGCAGCTGCCCGGGGCACTTCGCCCACATCGAGCTTGTCCGCCCGGTCATCCACCCGGAATTCGGCAAATACATACTTCTCATACTCAAGTCCACCTGCCACTCCTGCAAGAGGCTGCTGCACTACTCGGAAGCGGAAATCGAGGAGCTTGCGGCAAAGATAGACAGCGACTCGGAAGAGGACGCAAAGAACAAGGCGAAGAAAAAGCAGCCCCACTGCCCGCACTGCAAGGCAAAGGCCCCGGAGATAAAGCTGCTTCGCCCGACC
>CAYSQN010000065.1:0-4618 GCA_964433305.1 Microcaldota archaeon
AAATTAGCGTGGTTTTTATAACCTTGAACCCTTTATTTTTACGAAGAGGTGCGGACAATGAAAGATAAGAAGGCTCATCTTGGGAAGATAGTGAAGAGTGGACGCGTTCTCATACTTGCAATGGACCAGGGGATGGAACACGGGCCGCGCGACTTCAATGCGAAGAACATCAATCCCGAATATGTGCTAGATGTTGCCTGCAGGGGCGGATTTACTGGACTTGCCATACAGAAGGGAATTGCCAAGCACTACAAGGAGAACTATTCTGGGAAAGTGCCCCTCGTGCTCAAGCTTAATGGCAGGACAGAGATAGTGCCAAAAGATGACGTTTACTCTTCACCTATTGCTTCTGTTAAGGAAGCGGTTGCTCTCGGAGCGGATGCCATTGGCTACACTATTTACGTAGGCTCGCCCCGTGAGGCGCAGATGTTCCATGAGTTTGGTGCAATACAAGCAGAGGCAGAAGAGTATGGTTTGCCCACTGTGGTTTGGGCTTATCCGAGAGGAAAGCATGTGCCCAATGAGAAAGACCCGTCCATGGTGGCTTATGCCGCACGCGTGGCCCTTGAGCTGGGGGCAGATATTGTGAAGATAAATTACCCTGGAAGCGTGGATGCCATGAAATGGGTGGTGGCGTCAGCCGGGCGCTGCAAGGTCATTTCAGCCGGAGGCAGCAAGCAAAGCGATTCTGAGTTCCTTGCCAAAGTGAAGGAAGTGATTGCTGCCGGAGGAGTGGGCATGGCGGTTGGCAGGAATGTCTGGCAGCACGACAACCCGCTGAAGATTACTGAAGAGATAAAGAAGGTTGTTTTTGGATAGGACCCGCTTGCAGCCCTTCGAAAATGAAAACTTGCGGCTTATTTTTAGTCCGGGCCTATTGATTCTGGCGGATCAGCATATCTTGTCTGGCCTATCCAGCATACCCCTCGCCCGTGGCAGAAATCCTGAGTGAACGGGTGGAAGTCCTGCCCGGCTCCGGACCAATGGCTCGCATTGAGGGTGGTTGGGCCAAATGGCACATTGCGCCCGTAATCCGAGTAGTTGTCATGGTTGGAATCGATTGATTCGTAGAGCAGCCAGGAGGCGGTGCCGTTGGCAAGGTAGTACGCGTTGCCTTTCGAAGAGCCGTTGAAAATGTTGTCTGAGCCGAAGTTGCTCACCCACCCAGTACCGGTGAAAGTGTTTTGCAGGAAGGCATTGTTGCCCGAGCCGTCCTCTAGGTAAAGCGAGATGTTTGAATCGGAAGTAATGTTGTCATTCGTGAAACTGTTGAATGCTGCGCCTGATTTTAGATAAACCGCATGGCTGGAATTGGATAGGGAATTTGAGTTGGAAATATTGTTGTAAGAGCCGCCAAGCAGCAGCGCCTGCTGGGAATTTGAAGAGGCGCTGGAGGTTGCCAATGTGTTGTAGCTGCCTTGGATATCTATAGCTGGGTTTGAATCAGAGGTGAAATTGGAATTGCCAATGGTATTTTCATTTCCGTCTACAACTGCCGAATTTTCGCCTGAAAACAAGCTTTCATTGATGGCATTGTTGCTTCCAGAAAGGTAAATCGCGTTCCCATGACTGCAAAATGCCCTGACGCCTGACAGATGGTTATTGCCTCCGTTGACCAATACCGCACGAATTACCCCACTAGCCAAGACGTTGGAAACTGTGGAGTTGGATTCTATTTCCAATGCGGATGGCATCCCAAAAATTGCGCCGCTTGTGGTGGAAAACGCACTGTTTGAAACTGAAATTGTGGAGCCGCCAAGCGAGCGCAGGGCGTAATATGACGAGGCAATGTTAGTGGCGTTTATGGAGATGTTGTTTGAGCCTTGGAGCAGGATGGAAGCTGGGGATGCGTAGGTAGAAGTTGTGAATATGGTCGTATTGTCGATGAACCCGTTTTTTGCGCCTTTGAAGAATATGCCATAGTAGAAATTGGATATGGCGCAGTTTTTTATGGTGGTATTGGTGCGGTTGGAGAATATTCCGTAACTGCTTGGCGCGTTTGAGCCAGTTATGGAATGCCCCTGGCAGTCAAGCTGCACGTTGTCAGATAGTATGGTGATGCAGGAGGAGAAACTCGAGTGGTTGGAGTCTAGCACTACGGCTCCAGGGGAGGCGATTGTGGGGCAGATGGAGGAGGAAGTGATGTTTACCGAGGAATTTGCGCTGAAAACTGGATTTCCATTTTCCAAGAGGTAGGATTTGCAGCTCCAAACGTCCCCTACCTGGAGATAATTTGATGGCAATGTTTTGATGATGACCTGGCCTGCGAATACGTTTTTTGTATATCCCCCAAGCAGCGGTTGGTTAACCCCGTTTTTGTACCATTCATGGCGAAGGTCGTAGCTGTGGGCGGGGGATGCAAGATAGGAGATGGAAATGTTGCAGGTTACGTTCGTAGCGTTGGTCGGGAAATTGGGGGTGGAGGTGGGAATGGCGGTTGGATAGCTGGCTTTGGGGTCACCGAAGAAAACCGCAGCCCAGGAAAGCTGCGGGATGCTGCTCCAGGCGGCCTCCCCCAGGCTCCTGCCGGCGAGGTAGCTTTTTGCAAGGTATGCTGGGTTGGATACCCCGTTTGGCAATGGCTCCACCGCATAGCCAAGCCCGGCGGTTGCGCCTTGCGCGAGGTAGGAGGAAACGTAGTAATTGTTGAAATAGTAAAGCGTGCCGTTAAGCGGATAGGGATTCAGATAATCTGCCGTGGTGCGGGCTGACCAGGAATAACGGGAGGAGGCAAGCGAGCCGTTCTTCCAGGTGTAGTTCCTTGCCTGGGTTGCCCCCCAATTGCAGCCACCGAAGTTGTAGCAGCCGAAAGTGTCAAAGTAGGAAACCCCCTGTGCGTTTGCGGGGTATTGCGCGGTTGGGGAATTGTTATAGTACAAGCTGAGGCCATTTGTGGAAAGACTGGCATTTGCGGCACCAAATTCGCTTGAGTAAATGCCCGAATACCCTGTAATGATGTGCAGGCCTGAATCCAGGTCTGCCTTGGTGAATGATGTTGCCTTGTCAATCATGGATTGCACCACAGTCGTACTGCCGGCATCCAGCCTGCCAACAAGGTAGATGCCAAACCTGGCTTTGGAAAACGGCAGTATTGAGCCATAATATGGGTTGGAAATTCTTCCGACCCTCCCCACAGAAGAGGCATATGCGGTGTTGAGCAATGCGACTTCCGAGTCCACTGATGAGGAATTCTGGCAGGCATCTGCGTTGAATGAGCAGCCCGGAGTCACGGTAGCTTCGGATTCGTTTGAGTAAAGCGGAATGTTGCTTGAGAGCACGATGTAGTTGATGGTGTCGTTGGTGGAGTTCAGGTAATCTTTTATCGGGGAGTATAACCTTGAATTTAGTTCTGAAAACTTCAGGCTTGAGGCGTCGCCCGGCAGGCTCACCTGCAATGTGTGGGTGAGTCCAAGCCTGTTTGCCGCAAAATAATTCCCGATTGCAGTTGAATTGCTCGAGTTGGAGTTCACCACTAAGAGCACATCTGAATAGTCGGCAGATTGCAAGGCTAGGAGAAGTAAGAAAAACACTAATGCCTTAATTTTGTGTGTTGCATGGGACAAAAAATCCCTCTTAGGCGGATTGGGAGATAATGTGTTTTTAAATGGTATTGTCGTGATTGAATGCAAAAAACCACAACTCTTTCAGAACATTTGGCAGATTCTGGGGCAGACAAGGAGCTCGCCCGCCTGATTGACTCGTTTGCCTTCATCGCCCTTGACGCGCAGCACCAGTTCCCCAAGTACTTGAAGGGGACCATGGGGGACAAGAACAAGTACGGCGAGGCGGTGGCTGCGCTGGACGAGTGGGTGAATGGCTACCTGTGCGACTCGCTTGTGAAAACCGGATTGGTGCGGAAAATTTATTCCGAGGAGCTCAAGGAGCCCCTTGTGGCTACGCTGAACCAGAAGGCTCCTTTTGTAGTGACTCTTGACCCGCTGGACGGCTCGTCCAATATTGTGAGCAACAATTCGTTTGGCTCGATTGTGGGGGTTTATAGGGAGGACTTGCCGCAGAAGGGAAGGAAATTGGTGGCTGCGATGTATAAGTTATATGGGCCAGTCAACACCCTTGTCTACACTATTGGAAAGGGAACGCATGAGTTTGTCAAGCACTATGACAGCGAGGGGCATGCGCAGTGGCTGCTTTTGGCGGAGAATATGAAGGTGCCTGAGCCGGGGGAGGTTTTTGGGCTTGGGGGAGACCCGCTGGATTGGCATGGGAAGTTTCTGAAGTACGCCAAGGATTTGTTCCGCAAGGAGAAGCTGAAGGTGCGCTATTCCGGCACTTTTGTGGCTGATTTTTCCCAGATACTGCACAGGGGCGGGATTTTTTCCTATCCTGCCACCAAGAAAAGCCCGAACGGCAAGCTGAGGCTGTTTTACGAGGCGCAGCCCATGGCTTTCATCTGGGAGCAGGCCGGAGGGGAGAGCTGGTCTGGGAGCGGGTCGCTTCTGGATGTTCGGGAGAAGAATGTGGATGCACGCGTGCCGCTTTATTTGGGAAACAGGCATTTGATTGAGAAGCTGAGGACAGCAGCCCATCTTGCCTGTCTCATTTTTCCAGCAGAACTAAGGCTACGTCTGCAAATGAAGCGCTTTGGAACATGCGCGAATCT
>CAYSQN010000066.1:0-4596 GCA_964433305.1 Microcaldota archaeon
CAAGCTGGCGGCCGAACTCTATTTCCAGCTCCTTGCGGTTCGGATGGTCGCGGTCCGCATAAGTGCTCTCCATAATGAGCGCGTCAGGGCCTTTGGGAGGGGCTTCTGCAGCAAAAGTGGTTTTGGTCTCCTCGCCTTTGAAGTCTCCCGAGTACACCACACGCTTCTCTCCAAAGTCCAGGTTGCACATCGCCGCTCCCGGGATGTGCCCCGCATTGGTGAAAGTCAGCTCGCACTCCCCCAAGCGGTGCTTCTTGTGGGGCGCCAAAAGCGTGGTGCGCGACATTGCGCGGCGCATGTGCGAGCTTTTGAAAGGGAATTCGCCCCGCTTCGCCATTATCTTTATCGAGTCCTCCACTATGATCTCGGCAAGTGCAATGGTCGGGGGGGTGCAGACAAGCTCCGGCGCATGCCCTCCTTTGTAAAGGGCCGGGATGAACCCGCTGTGGTCCAGGTGCGCGTGGCTGATGACCAGGTAGTCCGGGGCGTGGGGGGCGGCAAGGGGATAAGTCGAGTCCGAATGAATTTTGAGGCCGGCATCAAGCATTATCTTCTCAGTTCCGCTGTCAAGAAGCATGCAGCTTCTGCCAACCTCCTGGCTCGCCCCAAGGAAACTTATTTGCATGCGCCAATTGCCTCAGGCTAAGGATATAAACTCGCCCGTTGCCCTGGTGCAACAAACAGCCCCCGCATTATCTTCACACCTCCACACTCATTCGCCTGCTGCAATTCCTTCCACTTCCTTCATTCCTCTCCCTCTAGCCTCTTCTTCCCCCTCGGGCCTGCAGGTTAAGCTATTAAAAGTTAGGGGGGCAATTGCATCTGATGAACGAGCTTGCCTTCCTTGACATTGCCATCCTCAAAAAGATAGACTCCGACTCCTCGGTGGAGAAGTTCGGCAGCATGATAAACACCTCATTTTTCGAGACAGCCAACCTTTTGGGCACGCTCAAGATAAAGGGCTACATAAACATCGAGTCTTCGGTGGGCGGCATCTCAAAGGTAATGATTACCGACGCAGGCTCAAGCATACTTTCAGTTGCAGAGCAGCGCTCAAAGGGCGAAGTGGAGCCGTTGGACAATGCGATACTGCACGCGGTGGCAGGCGGCGCCCGCGAGGCGGAGCAACTGCAGCACCAGCTCAACATCCGCAGCGCAGATTTGGCATTCCACCTCAACAAGCTGGTGGCCTGCGGATTCATGGACTACGAAGTGCGCTCGGCAAAAGTGTACCTGGTGCTCACCGAAATGGGGTTCAATTCCACAGGCGCGGTGCGCATGCAGCAGAAGCTTGGCACTCCTGCCCCTGCGGCGGCCGCAGAAAACACGGGCGCCTCAGCTCCGATTGAGGCTGCAAAAAGCGAGCCGCCAGCGCACTCGCCTCCATGGGTGAAGGGCGAGGAGGTATCTCGCAAGGAGGATGTTTCCCACATCCTCAAGGAGGAAGGGCCAAAAGCCCAGCCTCAGGCAGCCAAGCGTGCACCATCTTACAAGAAGGAAACCGGCCAGGACGACGCCAAGCGCCGCGAGAAAACCAGCCGGATGATTTCCAAGCTCGAGTATTACATTGTGGAGTACGCGCCCTACCTTCTTCTCATGATCGTGGTGGCAGCGATTTTTGCAGCCGCCATCTTCCTGTCCTACACGAAGATGTCCTTGTGATTTTGGTGGATTTCAAACTCCTGTCAAAATACGATATAGCTTTTCCGCACTCCCTAATGGCATCTAGCGTGCAGGAAGTGCAAAAAGCAGCGGAAAAAGTCGGCTACCCGCTTGCCATAAAGGCCATCTCCCCCCAGGTGCTGCACAAATCCGAGCGTGGAGGGGTGCTTCTTGGCATAAACACCCCCCAGGAAGCACTCAAAGCGGCCGAATTGCTTTCCCACCGCTACAAAGGAGTGAAGCTTGATGGGTTCCTGGTGCAGAGGATGGCGGGGAGCAAAACTTCCGTGGAGCTGATAGTGGGGGGGAAGAAGGATGCGCAGTTCGGGCAGCTACTCATGCTTGGCATGGGCGGCATTTTCGTGGAGGTCTTCAAGGACGTTTCCTTCCGGGTCTGCCCCATAAACGAGGATGACGCCAAGGAAATGATAGGCGAACTTGTGGCCCACCCGATATTGGCGGGGGCGCGGGGAAGGAAGCCGATAAACGAGTCCGCACTGGTATCAACACTGCTGAAGGTTTCCCGATTGCTGCAGCATGAAAATCCAAAAGAGTTCGACCTCAACCCGGTTTTTGCCGACGAGAAAGGCTGCGTGGCGGTTGACATGCGGATAATCCATTAGGTGTTCCAATGGCCCTCTCAAAAAAAATCAGCAACCTGGACGCGATTTTCAACCCCTCCTCAATTGCGGTGATAGGCGCCAGCCGCGAGCCCAACAAAATCGGCCATGTTATCGTGAAGAATTTCGCTGACGGAAGCTTCGATGGCAAAATTTTCCCTGTCAACCCAAATGCGCAGGACATATTGGGCCTGCGCTGCTACAAAAGCGTGCTTGCGATAAAAGAAAAGGTCGACTCCGCAATCATCGCTGTTCCAGCCGCCCAGGCGGCGCAGGCGCTTGAGGAGTGCGGGAAGAAAGGCGTGCGCGGCGTGGTGATGATAACAGGCGGCTTTTCCGAGGTAGGCAACCAAAAGGGGGAGCAGCAGCTCAAGGCAATCGCAGAAAAATACTCAATCGCGCTCATCGGCCCCAACTGCATGGGGGTGCTCAATCCCTCAAGCAGGGTGGACTCGGTCTTCCTCCCAATCTACAAGTTGGGCAGGCCACGCTCGGGGGGCATCTCGTTCATCAGCCAGTCCGGGGCGGTGGGCGGCTGCATAGTGGACCTTGCCGCCCGCGCAGGGGTGGGAATGGGCAAGTTCGTCTCATATGGCAATGCCGCCGTGATTGACGAGTGCGACCTGCTTGAGTACCTTGCGCAAGACAAGCAGACCGAAATCATAGTGGTATACCTGGAAGGGGTCAAGGACGGCAGGAGGCTGCTTGACACCATGAGGAAAATCACCCCGAAAAAGCCCATCGTGGTCCTCAAGGCGGGCAAAAGCTCGCAAGGCGCGCAAGCCGCGCTTTCGCACACCGGCTCCCTTGCAGGCTCCTCAGCCGCATACGAGGCGGCATTCAGGCAGGCCAAGGTGATAGAGGCGCAGACACTCGAGCAGCTGTTTGACTTTGCCAAGATATTCGACCAGTTGCTTCCCGCAGGCAGCCGGGTGGGCATAATCACCAACGGAGGCGGAATGGGCGTGCTGGCGGCAGACTCTCTTGAGCACGAGAAGCTTCTGCTTGCCCCCCTCTCAGCGCAGTCCTCCCAGCGGCTCAGGCGCTGCCTTCCCCCCTATGCGAACGTGAGGAATCCGCTTGACATAATCGGCGACGCCACCTCGGAGCGCTATGAGGCCGCGCTCAACGCCATGCTGCAGGACGATGGCATCGACATAATAGTGCTAATCATCCTCTTCCAGACCGCGGCAATCGACTCCTCGGTGGTGAATGTCGCGATAAAGGCTTCCGACCAGAAGAAAAAGCCCGTCATTGCTATTTGCACTGGCGGGGAATACACCGAGATGCACAAGCGCATACTGGAAAGCTACGGAGTGCCGACCTACTCCTCCCCATCCTCCGCCATGCGCGCGATTGCAAAATTCGAGTCTTACGCGGCATTCAAAAGGAAGCAGAAGTAGGGCTTGGCTAAATTGCATGCGGCTTGCGCTTCCCCCCTTTTCTCCAAGATTTGCGCAAGAAGCTGAAGACAAGCCTAATGCGCGCCTACCTCTTCCTTTTCCCAACCCTGTTCTGGGCCTTCTTGGTTTTCTGGTACTCCAGATAAGAGTAAGCGGAGGCAACAATCGCAACAAGGATGGCAGGCACGACAATCACCCAAAGCCTGATGTCCGAGGGCGCCACCAGAGAGACAATGGTCAGGGCGGCGCATATCCAAAACAGGCTTCCTGCCAATCGGTTGGTCTTTTCCCAAACCCTTTCACTGGCAAGCGTCCAGGGTGTCCTTACTCCGATGAAATAATTCCTCTTGGTGTAATTGAGCATGTAGCCCACATAGAAGAACAAGAGGGCAATTGAGGGCACCACCACTATCATTATGTCAAACCTTTCCCAGTACCCTAAGTTGGAAATCAGGGTGGCGGCATACATGACGCACATCACGAATGCAAGCACTACCCTGAAGCCCCAATACTGCATGGCAAAGCCCTCGATGTTCTTGGAATAGACATCCAGCTTGGGGATAACTGTGAGCGCCACGTAGATTATGAGCGCTAGGATGGGCCAGCCAAACAGCCCGACTTCCCGGTTTGCCCACGCATCCGCCTTCCCGTCAATCCCCCAGTGGACTGCGACATTCCCATCCGCATTGGTTTTCAAAAGAGGGCCGCAGTAGGCGGCAAGGAGGAACATGAGGGCGATGATTCCAAACGGAAGCAATTCTTTTTGCATGGTTGCCATACGGGCATCTACCCTCCCATGGAATAAAAATGGATTGGTCAGGCTTCCTCAAATCCCGGGGAAGAGCGCAACTTGGAGAAAAAGCCGGACACCTTCTCAGCCATGGTTTTCCCATGCTTCTGTTCTCTTGCCA
>CAYSQN010000067.1:0-4589 GCA_964433305.1 Microcaldota archaeon
GTGCCTTGCCCCTTACCCGGATAATTCCCCTGCCATTTGCAAATGCCTCATGTATCCCCCGCCTCCCTACTATGAAGCCGCCGGTCGGGAAGTCGGGCCCCAGCACATGCGCCATCAGCGCCTCAATGCCTGCTTGGGGGTTGTCAATCAGCGCAACTAGCGCATCTACTGTTTCAGACAGGTTGTGGGGAGGGATGTTGGTCGCCATGCCAACCGCAATTCCCGAGGAGCCATTCACCATGAGATTGGGCACCTTGGAGGGGAGCACGAGCGGCTCGTTTAGGGTGGCGTCAAAGTTCGGGGCGAAGTCAACCGTTTCCTTTTCAATGTCTGATAGCATTTCCTCTGCGAATTTGTTAAGGCGTGCTTCGGTGTACCTCATGGCTGCAGGGTTGTCCCCGTCCACCGAGCCGAAGTTGCCCTGCCCCTCCACTAGGGGGTATCTGAGGGAGAATGTCTGCGCCATCCTCACCATGGAGTCGTAAATTGCCATGTCGCCGTGGGGGTGGTACTTGCCCAAAACTTCTCCCACCACACGCGCGCTTTTCTTGTAGGGCTTGTCGTGGGTGTTGGACAATTCGTACATGGCGTAGAGTATTCTTCGGTGCACGGGCTTGAGGCCGTCGCGGATGTCAGGAAGCGCGCGGCCCACTATAACCGACATGGCATAGTCTAGGTAGGAGGTGCGCATTTCCCGCTCAAGGGAGCGCTCCTGCATCTTGCCGTGCTCGTATTCTTTTTCCGCCATGAAATCAACTTGAGATTGCTGCGCCCTTACTGCCCTAAACGCCCAGGGCCTTCACATCTTTTGCACATTTCAAATCTTGCACTTAATCGCTGCTTACACATCCAAATTCTTCACTTCCTTCGCATGCGCCTCGATGAACTGCCGCCGCGGCTCCACTTCGTCGCCCATCAGAATGGTGAATATCTCGTCTGCCTTCATGGCGTCCTCGATAGTGACCCGCTGCAGCAGGCGGTTGGACGGGTCCATGGTGGTGCTCCAAAGCTGCTCTGGGTTCATCTCCCCCAGCCCCTTGTAGCGCTGCACCGAAGCTCCATCCCCGAATTCCCCAAGCAGCTTGTCCTTTTCTGCATCGGAGTAGGCATAGGTTTCCTGCTTGCCCTTTTTCACCTTGTAAAGGGGAGGCTGGGCGATGCAGATGTAGCCTTTTTCGATGAGGGGGCGCAGGTAGCGGAAGAAAAGCGTGAGCAGAAGGGTGCGGATATGCGCGCCATCCACATCGGCGTCGGTCATGATGATTACCTTGTGGTAGCGCAGCTTCCCCGCGTCAAAGTCCTGCCCGAACCCGGTGCCAATCGCGGAGATGAGGGTGCGGATTTGCTCGCTTGAGAGCACCTTGGTTATCTGCGCCTTCTCCACATTTAGGATTTTTCCCCTTAGCGGGAGAATTGCCTGGTATTTGCGGTCCCTGCCCTGTTTCGCGCTTCCTCCTGCGGAATCTCCCTCCACGATATAGATTTCTGACTTGGCAGGGTCCTCCTCCGAGCAGTCGGCAAGTTTCCCAGGGAGCACCCCCCCCTCAAGGGCGCCTTTCCGCCTCACCAGTTCCCTTGCTTTCTGGGCGGCTTCCCGTGCGTTGGCTGCGCTTGTGGCCTTTTCCATTATCTTTCGGGCTTCGGAAGGGTTTTCCTCCAGGAATTCTGCAAGCTTTTCGTTAACTATGGACTCCACAATGCCTTTCACTTCAGAGTTTCCAAGCTTGGTTTTTGTCTGCCCCTCGAATTGGGGGTGGGAAAGCTTTACTGAGACGATTGCCGCAAGCCCCTCCTTGAGGTCGTCGCCGCTTATTTTCACTTCCCCCTTCTTGCCATTGTTCTTGGACGCGTAATCGTTTATGGTGCGGGTGAGGGCGGAGCGGAAGCCCACCAGGTGGAAGCCGCCCTCGATGGTATTGATGTTGTTTGCAAACGTGTAAATGTTGTCGGCGTAGCCTTCGTTGTACTGCATGGCCACTTCCACCATGACCTCTCCGTCCTGCTTTTCGAAGTGTATCGCCTTGGTGATTGGGGCTTTGTTTTTGTTGATGTATTCCACGAAAGAAATGAGGCCGCCGTCGTACTTGTTGTCTTCCTGCTCCCCGCTCACTTCATGCCGGATAAGTATCCTTAACCCCTTGTTGAGGAAGGCAAGCTCCCTCATGCGGTTTGCTAGTATGTCAAAATGGAAGTCAATGTCATTGAATATCTGCGAGTCGGGCTTGAAGCGCACCTTGGTCCCGGTTCCATTTGCAACGCCGATTTCCTTTACAGGAGCGGTTGGCTTTCCCCTCTCGTACCTTTGCCTGTAGAGCTTGCCATCGCGCTTTACTTCAACTTCCATCCATTCGGAAAGCGCGTTCACGCAAGAAACGCCCACCCCGTGCAAGCCGCCGGACACCTTGTAGCTCTTGTTGTCAAACTTGCCCCCAGCATGAAGCACAGTCATGACCACTTCAAGGGCGGACTTTTTCATTTCCGGTATGACTTCCACCGGAATGCCGCGCCCGTCATCGGTTACAGAGATTACGCTGCCATCGCCAATTGAAACTTCGATATTCTTGCAAAAGCCTGCCAGCGCCTCGTCCACCGAGTTGTCCGCCACTTCGTAGACAAGGTGGTGCAGCCCGCGCTCGCCGGTGTCGCCAATGTACATTGCCGGGCGCTTGCGTACCGCCTCCATGCCTTCCAGCACCTGGATGCTCTTGGCGGAGTATTCGCCTGCAGAAGATTTGCTTTCCACGGGCGTTTGAGCCTGCCCAGCCGCCACGGTCTTGCCCTCAGTGCCTCTTTGTGCCTGTCCCTTGGCTTCAGACTGGGCAGCCTTTGCCTTGTTTTCACTGGCAGTTTTTTCCTGCTTTTTGTCAGCCTTCGGGCTGTTTTTGTCGTTCATTCTTACCACTAGTTTTGGTCCAATTTTGAGGCTAGTTTTTGGTTATTCCACAGGTGCCATTCTACGACGTAAAACACAATGGAATTATATGCCAAAATGTGCTTATAAAGGTATGCTTAAAATTTAGTCTGAAAAGAAGCGCGATAGAACATGAACTTGTAATCAAGAAAGAGGAAAAATGAGAACAGATGAGGGACTGCAACTTGGGAATTTTTCGTTTTACGTAATTGGACAAAAGTAGAAAGAACTACTTTATCTCACCCACTAATTCCTCGAGCAAGTCCTCCAGCGTTACGACTCCGGCAAACTCAGCCTTGTCATCCACCACGATGGCGATATTCCTGCCCATAGACTGGAGCTTGGCAAAGGCGTTATGCAGCTTCTCGCTTGCCCGAACGGTGACCGGCTCCCAGCAAACCTGCCCAATCTCCCAGTCCGGATGCTCGTAGAGCGCCTTCCCGAGCGTTTTTACCGAAATAGTGCCGATGATTTTGCCGTCTTTGTTGAGGACCGGGAAGCGGCTGTATTTGGTTTCAATCGCCTTCTTGTGCGCGGCGGCAATTTTCATGTCTGAGTGCATGAAAACCACTGAGGATTTGGAGGTCATTGCCTTTGAAACCGGCCGGTCGTTGAACTCAAGCACGTTTTCGATGAGCTTGTGCTCCGCCTCGCTTATGCTCTTGTGCTTTGCCCCAAGCCTGATGGCCGAGCGCACCTCGTCTTCTGTAAATTGCTCCACTCCTGTGGCACGGGAGTACACCCCGGGTATTAGGCGGTTGATTGCTTCGAAGATGATGACAAATGGATAGGAAATCCAGTAAAAGATTTCCATGAGCGGGGCAAAGGCGAGCGCTATTTTTTCCCCATAGGAGGTGGCTGCGCTTTTGGGCGCGATGTCTCCGAATGTGAGCAGAAGGAAGCTCATCACTCCAACTGCAATTCCGATGCCCGCTTCCCCGAAAATGGCAATGGTGATGCTGGTGGCGATGGCAGATGCCGCCACGTTTGCTATGTTGCTCCCTATCAGGAGGGAGATGATTACCCTGCGGCGGTTGGCGCGCAGCCTCGCGAGGCTTTCCGAACCTGGCAGCTTGCGCTCAACTATGGAGTGCAGCTTGACTGATGAGAGTGAGAGAAAGGCGACCTCGCTTGCGGCAAAAAAAGCGGATATCCCTATCAGGATGGCAAGATAAAGGGTTTCCAGAAGGATATCCATGAAAAAAGTTGGAACTTGGAAATTAAAAGGGCATGCCTTTAGGCGGAAGATTCTTCAAGATAAAGCGAGGTTGCCTCCTTGAGATTTTTCAGGGCAGATTTTACTGTCCTGCCTTGGCTGACTGTGCCAACCTCTGGGCAGCTGGCAACGTACATGCCCTCTTCCTTCACTATGACTGCGCTTAGGGTCCGCATGCTACTGGTTTGCCTTTTGCTGATTATAAAAGTTTCGCCCACTTTGTGCATACTAGGATAGATGTTTGGAGGGTTTAAAAACAAAAGCAGGGTGGAATGCCGGTGCTTCTTAGGAGCAACCTGTAGTTTCCCCGCAGTCAATGCAAACCTGGCAGCTCCCGTTTTGCTTGACCTTCATCGAGCCGCATCCCTCGCATTGCGCGCCTGTGTAGCCCTGCGCCTTGGCAGAGCGGGCCTTGTCGTCAAACGTCCCGTTGAGTTCATTCTCCTCCGCGCTCACGGTGAG
>CAYSQN010000068.1:0-4535 GCA_964433305.1 Microcaldota archaeon
ACCTTGGAAACAGTCCTTGGCTTGGTTCCGCGCACAGTGGAGCTCAATGAGCAAATAAAGGAGAAAGAAAAACAGCTGGAAGGGGGGGCACCCGCAGACGGCATCGAGTCCGACCTGAAAGAGCTTCGCAAAAAAGTGAAAATAGTCAATGAAATACGGAACAACTTCCAGCCTGCCCAGAGGAACAGGATTTTCAACGAACTCCCCGAGCATTTTCCGGAACTCTTGCATCCCAGGGGACCGGTAAAAAGGATAATCTCCCCCAAGCACCTCACAAAAAGCCAGTTGCTGCAGAACCGCTGATCTGCAAGCGCAAAAGTTTAATTCTTTGGCGCTCCAACCGCCATTCGGCGGCTGAAGGGGCATTGGTGCAAATGCCTGCGGCATCTGAAGGATTGTTCACATGAAGGTCATAATCATCGGGGCGGGGGTGGGTGGCATGGCAGCCGCCTGCCGCCTTGCCAAACGGGGAGTGCAGGTGACCATTTACGAGAAGAACGCCAGGGCGGGCGGGCGATTGTCCAATTTTCAAAAAGACAACTTCAGGGTGGATGCAGGCCCCACGCTGCTTCTGATGCCTTTCGTGCTCAAGAAATTCTTTTCAGACCTTGGGCGCAGAACCGAAGACTATCTTCGCCTGGAGCAGCTCGAGCCGGCCTACAAGATATTTTTCGAGGACGGAAGCACAATCTCGCCAAGCTCGGACACCAAGAAGATGCTGGAGGAAATCGGACGGCTCAGCAAGAAGGACGCAAGCGCGTACTCCCGCTGGCTCTCCGATTACAAGCGCTACTATGAAATAGCCCTGCGCGAATTCATATTGAAGAACTTCGATTCGCCTCTTGACATGCTGACCCCCAGTGGCATCCTCTCCCTAATCTCTGGGGGCGCACTGCGGGACCTGTACTCCAAAACAGGGGATTATTTCTCCGATCCGCGCGTCCGCATTGCATTCTCATTGCAGTCCGTGTACATCGGGGCGGCCCCCACCAAGCTGCCTGCGGTATATGGGCTTATTCCATACATGGAGTTCACGCAGGGGGTTTGGTACCCCCAAGGCGGGCTATACTCCGTAGCTGAAGCCATGGAAAAAGTCTGCAAGGAACTTGGGGTGGGGATAACCTGTGGGGCGGCGGTGGAAAAAATAACAATCGCTGGCGGAAAAGCAACGGGCGTCCAATTCTCGGACGGCACCCGGGAGCCTGCGGATGCGGTCGTTTCCAATGCCGACCTCCCGCACACCTACCTTCACCTAATCGACCCGCAGTTCCGCCCGCACATGTCGGATGCAAAGGTCAACTCGCTGAAAGCCTCGTGCTCCTGCGTCATGTTTTACTGGGGGATAGACGGGGAAGCCGACCTGCCCCACCACTGCTTCCTGTTGCCCAACAACTACCTGGAAACATTCGAGGACATCTTCGACCGCAAAGCGCTTCCTCAAAAGCCAGGCATCTACCTCTCCAATCCCTGCAGGCACGACTCCTCCCTTGCCCCAAGCGGCAAGAGCATCCTGTACATCCTCATCCCGGTCCCCAACCTCTCATCCGGCATTGATTGGGGCAAGGAAACCCCGAAGCTTCGCGCGCAGGCTATTGAACGGCTGGCAAAAATAGGATTTCCTGGCATAGAAAAGCGCATAGTGATGGAAAAGGTTTTCACCCCCCTCGACTGGGAAGGGGAATTCAACCTAGAGCTTGGCGCGACCTTCGGGCTCTCCCCCAACCTTATGCAGTCAGCCGCCTTCCGCCCGCCCAACAAGGACAAGGGGATAAGGAACCTTTACTTTGTGGGGGCAAGCACGCACCCCGGAAGCGGCATACCCATCGTGCTCATGTCCGCAGAATTGCTGGAGAAGCGCTTCCAGAAGGACTTCGGTGTCTGATATGGCATGGTGGCACTACTTGGCATACCTCTCGCTCGTGCTCGCCTCCTCGCTTCTCATCATGCGCCTCGCAAAAGTGCGAATCCCCCCCAAGCGGTTTGCCATCGCATTGCTGCCGGTGTTCATCATCTTCGCATTATGGGATATCCTGGCAGTTTATCTTGGCCACTGGAAATTCGGGTTTTCGCACATGACCGGGATAGTTCTTCTGAATCAACCCCTAGAAGAGCTGCTGTTCTTCATAGCGGTTCCATACTTTTACCTGGTGGTTTGGGAGTGCTCAAAGAAATATTTTGGAAAGTGAAACCATGCAATATACCCTGCTGTCGCTGTTGGCCATCCTGCTCGCCTGGGCATGCGCCCTGCGCTCAAAACTGCCCCTCAAGCCCCTTCTCCTGCTATGCTTCCTCTCCATCTCCTTCCAGCTAATCTTCGACAATATTATGACTTGGGCCGGATTGTGGGAATTCGACTTCTCCCAGACGCTTGGCCTATCTCTTCCTTTCATACCCCTTGAGAACCTGCTCTTCGGGCTCGCACTTGCGCTTTTCATTGTGGCAAGCTGGGAAAAAGCGAATGGCTAAGTGCGGCTGTCCGAGACTCCGGCTTTTCCAAATACTTCGCAATCATGGCTTTCTATCTCATCAAGTATTTTGGAATAAAGGGACGCGCACGAAGCGATGGCAAATTGCAATTCCTTGGGAAGAAGGGAAATCCCATCAACCGCCTGCCCATAATAGTGCCTTGCCCTGCATATCTGGAAACGCAGCAGCCTTTTGAAACGCGCCTTTTTCCCCGCGCCCATGCCCGGCCGCACATCCGCCCTTGAAAGGCGGTAAGCCCTCAGCTCCTCTTCGGGCAGATACACCCTTCCGCGCCTAGAGTCCTCCTCGATGTCTCTGATGATGTTCGTGAGCTGCATCCCGATTCCTAGGAAAAGTGCGTGCCTCTGCGCCATTTTTGACCTCGCCCCCATAACGCAAAGGAGCATGAGGCCCACCACCGAGGCGACCGAATAGCAGTATTTCCGCAGCTGGGAGAACCTCTCAAACCTGAATGGCATGGCATCCTTGGAAACCCCGTTTATCAGCACAATTGGGTGGGAAATCGGGATGGAGTGCCTCCTTGCGGTGTCGGCAAACGCGCGCATGACCGGGTCGCCGCTTTTTTTGCCGCCCCACGCGCCCAACAAGTCCCTTTTCCAATCCGCAAGCTGTGCAATCCTTTCCTTCTGCCCCAAGCCTCCCTCATCCGCAAAGTCATCGGTTTTCCTGCAAAAAGCGTATACCGCCCAAAATGCGCGCTCCCTTTCCGGGGGCAATATCTTTGAGGAAAGGTAGAATGTCCTGGAGCTCGTTTTCAAAATCGCCTTGCAGTTCTTATAGTCCGCATCCGTGGCGTGGTAAATTCCCATTGGAATGCCTTCCAGTCGCCCAGCCATGGGCACTTCCCCCCAAGGCCGCTAATTGCTCTTGGCCCTTTTCCTGGTCTGTCGCCTTGTTGAAGCAGTTTTTCCTCGTTTCATGCCCATCCCCCCAAAATCAATTCGCCGCAAGCCCCTGGCGCAATGCGCCGTGCCATATGCAGCCCATCGGCAATTCGCCGAGCATCAAAACATTGCAACCTTACTGCTTAAGAAAGCATATACTGCCCTGCCAAGAGGGAAGGGGCGCAGGGACGCAGCCCAATGCCCCTAGTCGCTTCCAGCGCCGGAATTGCTTTGCAGGAAAAAGCCAAATCCGCCGCATTTATATTAAAATAATCCCAACAATGGCGTGTTAGGGTGCGAATCTGCTTTGGGCGGGATGCTGGAATGATAAAACGCGAACTCAAACTTTGCTGGGAGCTTCTCCCGAAGGTGTCGCGCAGTTTCGCGCTTTGCATCCGAATGCTTCCCAGGCCGATAAACGAGCAGATGATGGTGTCCTACCTGCTTTTCCGCGTGCTTGACACCATTGAGGACTCGGAAAAATCCGCATTTGCCTCAAAGGGGGCCCTTTTCGCGCAATTCATCTCGCTTCTTTCAAAATCAAAATTCGACGCGAAGGAAACAGATGCGCTCTCAAGGAAAATGCTGCGCGAGCTTGAGTACACTTATGAAAAGGAGCTTCTCGCCTCCTTAAGCTCGGTGATGGGCGTTTACTTCGCACAGCCAAAGGACGCACGCAGAGCCATACTCAAGCGCGGGCGCACCATGGCGCGCGGCATGCTCAAATTCCAGAGAAGGCGGATCGAGACCTTCGCCGACCAGAACCACTACAGCTACTATGTCGCAGGCGTCATCGGCTACCTGTTCAACGATTTGCTCTACCACAACGGGGTCATCAACAAGGCGCACAAGGCCAGGCTCCACCGCTACGCGCACCAGTTCGGGCTTGCGCTGCAGAAGGTCAATATCCTGCGGGACATCTCATCAGACATCTCCAAGAACCGAAGGTACTGGCCATCAGCGCTCCTGCAGAAATACGGCCTGTCCTATGAGAACCTGTGCCTGAAAGAGAATCGGGAAAAGGCAATCCGCATACTGCAGGCGCAGATACGAAACGCGCGCAGGTACCTTGAGTCTGCAATCAAATATATCATGCTCCTTCCGAAAAATGCCTTGCGGGTGAGGATGTTTTGCATCATCCCGCTTTTCATGGCGATCGAGTCT
>CAYSQN010000069.1:0-4513 GCA_964433305.1 Microcaldota archaeon
GGACACCACCGCCAACCTCCTCTCCGAGCTCAAGAAAATAAACCGCATAGCCTCCCCGCACCTCAAGCTTTACGTGGGCGAAAGCATAGGGGGAAACTCGCTTTTGGAGCAGATAAAGGCGTTCAACGAGGCAATCGGCATCGACGGGGCGGTGCTTACCAAGCTTGACTGCGATGCGAAGGGGGGCACGGCAATCTCGATTTCCAAGTCCACGGGCATCCCTGTCCTTTTCCTCGGGGTCGGCCAGCGCTACGAGGACCTCATCGTGTTTGACCCGCACAAGATTGCGCAGGAAATAATGTCCTGAGGGCATCTTCCATTTGCGCTCTGTAAAAATCCGCAGTATCGGTAAACAGCCAGCGAAGCAAGCATAAAGGAACCCAACACTTCTCCAGTAAACCAAAAGGCAGGGGTTCGGGCAAAGTGAAGCCAAGTTGGGCTTTTCCATCGCTTCGCCTCGAAAAAGGTTTTCTACAAAACTTCGATTTCCATAGAAATATTAAGCTTCAATCCGAAGTTGTGCCGTGCAACAACCCTCCGCACTTAGGGTGCAATCGCAATCTGACTTCCAAACGAAGCTGATGGCGACCCTCCCCCTAACAACTTTCATGATGGTGGGCAACCCACTTTTGAACCTCACTTCCTTCCAGCGGCAGTTCTTTTTCGAATCCGTCTGGCGATACCTGCACCTGCAGCGGCTGGAGGACAATGCGCGCATATCCGCAATTTCGAGGAAGCCCGCGCAGTTCCAATCCGCAACCATCGCCACCCTGGAATCGGCCCCCATCCAATTCAAGAGAAACGAAAAGCATGGGAACTTCTACGGGGAAAACCCATCTTACCTCAGCGCCACCCCCCATAGGGTGCAAACCGGGGGAAGGGAGGGGAATCCCCATGGCCCCTCTGACTATAGCCACCCACTAGGAACGCATCAAAAGGAAACCTCCGTTGCGATGCTGTACAAAACCACTGCGCATGGCCCCAAGGCTGGTGGGGATGGGGGCGCGGGCGCATCTCCTGGCGAAGAGCGCCCTTCGGGCTTGCATCAAAAAGACCTCTCGGTGGTGATGCTGCATAAACAACCTTCGCATGGCTCCGGCGAAAAATCGGAAGGCTGGCATAAGAACCATGGGGCAGCACCATCCGATTCAAAAAGCCAGGCAACCATCTGGGGGAGCGCCCAGTTTGGCGCAATGGATGGAAAAGGTCAGGCAACAATATTCCAGCAAGAAACCAATTCCTTCAAAAGCCACCAAAATCCTGCTGCAGAGGGCTTCGAGGCAGCCAGTGACGCAGTCTTCGGGGAAAAAAGCAAGGAAATGCGGCTTTTGGAAAGCCAAATCGCATTTGTGATAGATGATTACGCGCGGGGGGATAGGGAAAAGGCAAGGGGCGCCCTTGAGGACTTCCAGTCCCGCCTTTCCTATGGCAACTACAAATCCGACGACCTTATGGCTGTGCTGCTTCTGGTGATAGAAGACAGGGCATGGCTCCCCCGCGAGGAGGGCTTGGGCAAAGGGGGGCATTTTGGGGCAGCCTCAGCCACGCCTTTCCCAGTGCCGCAGTCCGCAAAGAGGGAAATGCAAGAATCCTCCCTGGTGCGCCTGGCTTCAGTGCGCGAAATGCTGCGCTACTATTTTGAGGCGCACCCCAAGGAATATTCCAAGGCCCTTGCAGCCGCCCTGAGCATAACTTCTGACAAGGAAGGCGACTCAATCTATCTGCAGGAAAGGCTCGCCTCCTGCCTGGCAAGCATAGGCAGCTTTGCCCTTTCCCAAAAAATACTCCAGCAGCTGAAAATAAGGATGGACGAGCGCAAGCAGCTTGCCATGCTTGGGTACCGGTATGACCGGAAGGGAAGGAGGCTGGTGCTTGGCAAGCGGACCTGCACCCGCCTCTCGGGCGCAAAAGGCATCCTGGGCTTGCTGGTGGCTGTTGCCAAGCGCTGACGCGGATGCCCCAAGGCGGGGGGCGGCGATGGCTGCAAATGACGCTTCCAGGAATCAGGCCGATTCCGAAACCGGGCTAGCCACCTGGGCTAAATCCTTATCTCGGCCGCGCAGACCGGCTGCTCAAGCCCGAAGGCGGACAGCACTTCAGGGCTTATTTCACCGATGAAACCAGCCCGGTTCCCGTCCAGATAAACCGCCGCGCAGCGCCCCCGCATGAAAGGCCCGTACTCATCCTCCTTAAGCGCAATCTCCTTGCCCTGCTGCTGCGACAATGACAGCACCACTCCCTTTATTTCGGAAAACGAGGCCTTGGGGTGCATGGAGCCAAAGCAAAGCCTGCGCTCAAGGCGGGGGGCGGCGACCGGCCCTTCCTCATATATCCTGATGGGCAGCTTCTCATTTTTGCTGTCGGCAAAAATTGATAGCATGTTGGGGAGAAGCGAGCTTCTGAAAACCGTGAAATCCTCGGTGAGGGGATTTTCTATCTCGGCATACCCTGCTTCGGTGATGGCAGCCTTCCTGTCCGCCTCCTTGTTGGACAGCATCCAGGATACCGCTTCCTCAAATCCGAGCCCCAAAAGTATTTCATGGAACGCCTCCTGCGCCGCGGCATTGCCGATGGTTGCAATAGGGGGGAGCTTTGGCTCGAAGTTGTTGAGCCCGTAGGCGATTGCCACCTCCTCCACTAGGTCAACCTCGCTGATGATATCCACCCTGTAGCCTTGGGTGAAAACAGACGCCCCCTGCACCCGATGGCCCATTTTCGACAGGAGGTTCCAAAGCTCTTCCTCCCCCAGTTCTATTCCAAGCAGCCTCTTGGCCTCTGTGGCAGGGATGGGCCAGGAAGTTTCGCCAAGAACGGCGTAAGGCGTGCCATTCACACTCGCCGTCTCCACCCTTCCTCCCCTGTCCGCAAGCGCGGCAGCGATGATGTTCACTGCCTGCCTCACCGCCTCATTGCTGGTGCCGGTGCAGTCTATGAAAATGTCCGAAGTGGAAAGGGCGAGCTTTGTCCTCTCCGAATTGATGATGGGCGGGAATGAGAGCACCTCCCCCGCGCTGTCGGTTATCATCGGGCACTTCTCGCTGACAAGATGCGCGTATGACATCCCCTTTCCGTGCCTGCGCAGGATTTCAAGGGGCGTCATCTTCTCACCACTATCAAGCGGCACGAATGAAATTTCCTCCCGCCCGCAGGCGGCATACCTGAATGGCGGCCTTGTCTTGCCAAGGTCGTGCAGCCCTATCGCCACCTTCCGCCTCTTGCGCCCAAGGGTGTCGTGGAGCTTTTCCTGCAGCTGCATCATTGAAACTAAGGCAGCCTCATTCATCCTCACTCCCCTTACTACCGCGCAGCCAAAGGCAGGCCTCACGTCCTCCACAGATGCATCCACGGTAACAGAAACAGACGAAACACCTACAGAAAAAGTGGCGGGCTTGCCGGTCCTGAAAATGCGCAGCGCCCTGGCAATCCCCTCCGCGCAAAGGGCATCAGGCCGGTTGGGGGTGACCTCCACCGTGAGCATGCCACCCTCCCTCTCCTCGGCAGGGAAGCCAAGCATGGTAAGCTGCTCAATCGCCTCTTCCTGTCCAAACTCCCCGCCAACAAGCTGCCGCAGCTCGGAGAAGGAAACATTCACCTGTGCCATATCCACAAAATAAGAAGGGAAGGTAAAAAAGCCTGTGCGGCGCTCGAATTTTTCGGACGCGGCAAGCGTGGCAGGCTAGCCTTAACCCAAAAACCGCCTTACCAACCACAACTCCTGGCGCAAAACAGCATTAGCCTAGCGGCTCTAACCTGCCATTATCCCAATCCCGCCGCAGATGCTTTTCCTAGCATATCTCATCCACGAATATCTTCTTGCCATTGAGGGTAATCGACGGCGCCTCGGTGACAAAGTAGCTGTATCCCTGGAAGCTGACGCGCGGCACGGCGTCTTCCAAGAGCACCTTTAGCCTCCCGCCCCTTCTCTCAAATGCCAGGCTCTTGCCTCCAATGTCTTCCATATTTTTCTATTATATACCATTTTATATATAAATATTGTGGTTTAGAGGGGACAAAAGCGTCTACTCAGCCGTCTGGATGCTTTAAAAACAATTTGGTGCAATGAAGAGACAGCCAATTCTCAGACGGTGGTATTTTGAGCAAGATATTCTCATCAGCAAAGGAACTCAAAGAGGGCAAGTATGTCATAATAGAGGACATACCCTGCCGCATAGTGAACATAGACTCAAGCAAGCCCGGCAAGCACGGGGCAGCCAAAATGCGCGTTACTGGCATCGGCATTTTCGACGGGCAGAAAAAGCAGCTGCTGGTCCCATCGGATGCGGATGTGGAAGTTCCCATCATCGACAGGCAGACTGCGCAGGTGGTGGCGGTGAACGGCAACACCGTCCAGCTGATGGACACCACAACCTACGAGGTCTTCGAGCTTACCATTCCCGAGGAGCTTGTGAAGGATGCGCAGGCTGGCAAGGAGGCCGACATCATGTGCGCGCTTGACAAGAAGACCATAACAAGGATACACGAGAAAAGTGCAGCAAAAGATTGAAATGAAGGG
>CAYSQN010000070.1:0-4513 GCA_964433305.1 Microcaldota archaeon
ATGTAAAGGTTAATCCCAAGGAGCACGAGCACCAAGCCTGCAATTCCGAAAAATACCGTCAAAAACGCCGAGCCTATGGCGAAATTCCCGCTTTTCAGGTAAGTGTCAGCCACAAACACCCCAAGCCCTCCGGAAAGCAGCATGCAAACCATGCCTGCAACGCAAAAAATCGCCAGCGGTTTTCTGCGGGCAATCCTGCCCACCACATAACTCACCAGGCCGGCACCCTGCACCAGGGCGTTTTTCCCCCTCTGCTCAAAATACCTCACCGACACTGGCACTTCCACCAATTTCAAGCCGGCTGCCTTCGCACATGCAACTATCTCCGCAGAAGCGGCATAGCCATTCTCCATAAATTTTATTTTTCGGATGGCATGCTTTGAAAATGCCCGGAACCCGCACTCGAAATCCAGCGCCTTCCCTCCGGAATGCATCCCATTTAGCTGGTTGAGCGCCCCCACACCCATTTTTCTGGCTGCAGATGCCCCTTGGAACTTTCCCAGGAACCTTGAGCCAACTGCAACGTCTGCCTTTCCAGAAAGCACAGGCGCGGCAATTTTTGGAATGTCCGAAGGGTCGTGCTGGAAGTCAGCATCCAGGAGCACCAATGCGCCAAACTCCAATCCTTTGGAGGTTTCAAATGCCGTTCTCATGGCCGCCCCATAGCCCAGGTTTTTTCCGTGGCTAATGGCAGTTGCCCCAGCGGACGCCGCAACCCGCGCAGTCGCATCTCCGGAGCCGTCATCCACCACAAAAACTTTCCCGTATTTCTTTGCAAGCACCACTACCGAGCCGATGCTGCGCTCCTCATTGTGGGCAGGGATGAAAATCACAATGTTTTTCTTCATGCTCTGGCACCTTTCTTTGATTTCTTTGCGGACTTGGCCACTTTCTTTGCAGCAGCTTTTTTCCTGCTGATTGCAATCCCTTCCTGGGGCTTGATTGGGGGCGCAGGCTTTGCCAAGGCAGGCTGATTAGAGGGCGCAGGCTTGCTTTCAGCTTTTGCAGCCTGCACAGATGGCCTGGCCCAGCCTTTCTTGGTGTCGCACTGCGGATTGATGCACATTTCAAAGGGCTTCCTTGCCTTCCTCACCACCCGTATTTCCGGCGTGCCGCAGGCTTTGCAAGAACGCCCTAACGGGATTATCTTGGCTTCTCCAGGGAGCGGATAAGTTGCAGTGCAAGCAGGGTAATTCGAACAGCCCACGAACTGCTTGCCCAACTTCGAGCGTATGGCGCGCAATTCCCCGCCGCTGCACTTGATGCATTTCCCAAGAAGCGAATCTCCCATTTCCTTTCTCTTGAGCCCAGAAAGCAGGCTAAGCCCAATTTCTCGCTCCTTGCCGTCGAACTTCGCAAGTATCCTCCGCAGCACCCCCTTCCCGTCCTCCACCGCTTTCTTCTCATTCTCCCCGTCCTTTATTTTCTCCATCTCGTCCTCGATGCCGCGGGTGAGCTCCTCATCCATTATCTCTGGGGCGGCGGAGGAGAGTATGTCATAAACCGCCATGCCAAACGGGGTGACCTCGATGCTTTTGCCGTCAAGGTAGCCCCTCTTGTAAAGCGTCTCCAATATCGTGGCGCGCGTGGCCTTGGTGCCAAGCCCAAGCTTTTCCAACTCGGAAATAATCGAGGCCTGGGTATACCTCTTTGGCGGCTGCGTCTTTTTCTCCTCCATCCCGAATTTGCCGGTTTCCACCTTCTCGCCTTGGGAAAATGGAGGCAGGGCGGTCTCCTCAAGTTTCACATATGGCGCATAAATGTCAAACCATCCCGGGAAAACCGTGCGGTTGCCAGTGGCGGCATACTCCTGCCCACCGCAAACCAGCCGTACCTTCTGCGCCTCCCTCTTTGCGCTTTGCGAAAAGCAGGACAAAAATCTTTTGGCTATCAAATCATACAGCTTCCTTTCCTTCTCCCCCATGCCTCCGGATTGCCCGGTCGGATGGATGGCAGGATGCGCAGGGTCCTGTTTTTTCCCCTCAAGGGGCACGACTCTTCCCTCCGCAAGGAGCGCCTGTGCGCTTGCGGCGTATTCAGGCTGCTTCCCCAAGGATTCAATTATCCTTTTGAGGCCAAGCTTCGCCGGAAGCTTCTGCGAGCTGGTCCTGGGGTAGGAAATAAGCGAGCTTTCATAAAGCGTCTGCGCAATCTCGAGGGTAAGCGCCGGTGAAAATCCGAAGGCCCGGTAAGCCTCCACCTGCAGGCTGGTCAGGTCAAAGGGCGGCGGGGGAGGCTGGGCGTATTCTTTTTTCTCCACAGACTTTACCTCGCCTGGGCTTGATGAGCTTTCAAGCGCAAGCTGCGCCTCCTCCTTTTTCAAAAACCTTCCGCGCGAGTGCTCGAAATGCACCCCCTTAGCTTCGCAGGAAACCTCCCAATAAGGGCTGGATACGAATGCGTTGATGTCCTTTTCCTTTTTGGCAAGTATGGCAAGCGAAGGCCCTTGCACCCGCCCAATGCTCATCACCTGGTTGGCGCCCGCGCTTCGTATGGATGCCATCAGCGCGCGGGAAAGGTTTATCCCATAGAACCAGTCCAGCATGTGCCGCGCCTCGCCCGCAAGGGCGTTGTCCAAGTCAAGCTCCCCCCTGTTGACATACGCCTCTTCCAGGTCAGAGGGGGTAAGGGCAGAGAACTTCATCCTGCTTCCCTTGCTTGAGCCGCAGGCAAACCTGATGACATTGTAGCCGATTAAGCTTCCTTCCACATCAAAGTCGCACGCGCAGATGTACTCATCCGCCCCTGGCGCAAGCTTGGCAATGGCGTCCAGGTATTTCTTGGAGTAGTCCGCGCCCTTTTCCACCTCGTGCGTGGGCGCCCAGCCAATGTCAAATACCGGGTATTCCCGCCCGCCGGACTGCTGCCTGAGGGTGTAAAGGTGCCCGACCGCAGATACCACCACCACTTTGCCCCCGTCGCGCTCCAGTTCGTAATATGAAACCCCGTAAAGCGACTTCCTCTCGGCTTTCCCCTTGCCTATGGCATAGGCTATCTTTTCGGCAACCTTGGGCTTCTCGCAGACAACCAGCTTCACAACACGCTTTCCCCTAAACTGTTTAAAAAACCGCAATAGTTCGCGCAGAATCAGTCGGCGAGCGGCACTTTCCCATCAAAGCCCTTACACTTTGTTCTATGCAAAAAATTATCCACGAGCTGTTCTGCCTCCCAAATCCTATTGGTGAAATGCAGCATCCAGCCATTAGTGACATGCGCGCCATTCACGTGCCTGATTATGTCTGCAACGCAAACAAACACAATTTCTTTGGCGCCCTGGTGGTTGGTCTTATCCTTTAGGAAATCATGTATCTTGCAAATGGACCCTCCAAGGTCTCCGTTTTCCCTGTTATTGTGAAGCCACCACAAACAACGCCCCTGCTCGCGGTGCCCTATTTTTTTGGGAAGGTCCTCCCCTCGGTTTCTCCCCTCTCTCCCCCTAATAAAATTAAATTCATTTACCAAAATCATCACCAGCAAATCCTTTCTATTTCACTTGTAGCCACATATCCTTTTAACCTTTCCCTCCGTTCTCCTCCATGGGTGGTTGGGTGAAAGGTCAACTTTCTGCCGAAATGCTTGTGGTGCTGGTCGTCATCTTGGGCCTTGCCGTGCTTCTTGCCTCCACCCTGATGGGCTCTGCCAAGAAAGCTGCGGACAAAATAGAGCAAAAAACCGACTCCCTTCTCGAAGCCTCAGACTCCGGCAAATCCGCGCCAGGCTACTCCTGCACCCAAGACTCACAATGCCAGTCAGGCACCTGCGACAGCTACACCAACAAGTGCCTGTAGGGTGAAAACCTGGTTTCCACCCAATCCTGCAAATTCTCCCCAACAACGCTCCATCCCTCAAACGTTCCTCCCCACCAACATCATCTTTTCTTTTATAAGGGCCAGCTTTCCGCAGAGGCGCTCGCAGTCTTCCTCATTTTCATCATGGTCCTTGGGATTTCCTACTTCGCAACCACGCGCATCGGGGCGGGCGCACAGGAAAAAGTGCAGCTCACCCTCTCCAAGAGTTCGTTCTCCAATTTAATTTCAAAAATAGGGCAATGCTGCACGCTTGGCAACGGCAACCTGCGGACTGTGGAAATAAAAGGCACACCCGCCTCCCTCTCTTCAGAAGGGAAAACAATTCACTTCACCACCCAAGCATTCAACTCAACCGCTTCCTTCTCCTGCGAAATAGAGGTGCTGCAAGAAACTCCGTCCAAGAGCTTCAGGGTTGAAAACGTGGATGGGAAAATAATAATTTCCTAAGGGAAGCGCCCGCATTCTCCTGTCTCACTATTCAAGCTCACTTAACTTTCTCTCCAGCTTCGCAAATGCGCCAATCGCTTTCCCATCCAGCAAAAGAAAATGCGCGCCAGCCGCCTTGCCCGCCATCTCATCCTCAACATTGTCACCTACAAAAAGCGCCTCAATCGGCAAAACCCCAAGCCTTTCGCATGCCGCAACAATCATGGCTGGGTCAGGCTTTGGGGGGAAATCCACCGTGGGCATCACAGCCTGGACGT
>CAYSQN010000071.1:0-2765 GCA_964433305.1 Microcaldota archaeon
GAGAAGTCCGCCTCAACGCATTGGCTGGACAGCAGCAAAAGCAGGCCAAAAAGCGCCCAGTTTTCTGACGGCAAACCCATGAGTGCAATACGGGCACTATTTATATAAATCTGTGGAGGCAAAGACGGGATTATGAGGTCCATTACCTATCTTGGCCACTCCTGCTTCCAGCTAAAGCTTGGAAACGTGGTGATGCTCTTCAACCCGGCTGTGGCAGATGTGCTGGGGGGGAACAGGCGGCTGGTGAAGTCCGGCTTGTCCCCGAAGGCGGTGAGGGAGTGCGACCTTATTTTCCTTACTTCCGAAGAGCCCCAGTGCTGCGAGCCTGACACTGTGAGGGAAATTGCCGAGCGGTGCTATTCCTCGGTGGTGGCAGCCAAGCCTGCGCTATCAAGGATAAGCGTTTCCGACCGGTTCAAAATAGACGTGAGGACTGCGGACCGGTTCAATGTGAAGGGCATTGACATCGAGGTCACCAAGGCGGTGCACCCGCAAAGCCAGTACCCGGTGGGCTTCCTTGTCAGGGGGGACGGGCTAAGCGTCTACCATGCCGGGGACACCTATGCATTCACAGACATGGGAAGGATTAAGTGCGACGTGGCACTTGTCCCAATAGGCGGAGGCAGCATGATGGACCCGTTTGCAGCCAACTCCGCAATCAAGGAGATGCGGCCCAAGTGGGCGGTGCCGATGTCTTACAACACCTATGACAAGATAGAGCAGGAGCCTTCTGAATTCACCGGAGACCTTGGGGGGTTGACCAAGGGGGTTGCCCTCAAGGTAGGCCAGGAGATGCGGCTCTGATTTTTAATGGCTTGCAATGAAGAAATGATGGCAGGCAAGCTGCGAATGAAAAAACAAGCAGAGGAGTGATGGCATGATAACAGGGATAAAAATCACCAAGGTTGAAGCCAGGCGCGACAAGGACGAGGACATGAGCGGCATCAATGTGAACATCGGCATTGACAAGGTATCGGTCAAATCCGGCGAAATCACCATAGACTTCAACTACGCGGCAGTGTATGCCGAAGGGGTGGGCGAGCTTAAGATGGTGGGAAGCATCACCGCCAAGGAGGAAGCCAAGCTCACGCGCGAGACCGAGGCGCGCTGGGAGAAGGAGAAGAAGCTCCCGGATGCCTTTGCCGAGCTGATTCTCAACGCAATCAACTATGCCTGCGGCACCAATGGCGTGTTTGTGGTTCGACCAGTGAATCTTTCGCCTCCAATAATCCCCCCAAGGATACAGCTTGGCGAGCAGCCATCTTCAGCGCCGGGCAGGAAGAACCCTGACCTGATGTGAGAGGAAAGGCGAGCACAGATGGATTTTCCATCCTAGCGGGAGCCATCAGCCGAGCTAACTCCAATATTTATAATGCGTTGCCATAAGGAACAACTTATGAGCAGCTCTGCATTGTTTAAGCAAAAAAATGAGGGAACTCACCCATACTCTGACGCCAAGAACGAACAGAAAGGCATTGGAAGGGGCAGTTCCCCGTATCCTGGAAGCAAATTTTTCTTCCTGAGAAAACCGCCCCAAAAGATGATTAGCAGGGAGAAAATGCTGTTTGAGGCGGATAAACCTGGAAGCAGCAGAGTTGAACTCCCCTTAGTTGAGATTGCCCAGCAGCCCCGGGAAAAGATACCTGAATGGCCTAGCACGCTTGAACTTATGCGCAAGTATATTTTCCGGGAATAATTCTTTTTCTATCGCTGTTAAGTGATGGGGCATTGAATGGCTAGTTGCTGGGGGTTATTCCCCAGGTTGCGGCTGGCTTTTTGCAGGCACGCGCAAACAACTGTTTTCCGGCAGCTCAAAGCCTCTCGGAGCCAGAGGAAATCGCCCTGAATGCGGAGAAAAGGCTCTTTGCCGCAAACGCCATGCAGGGAAGCACCAGGATTATTGAGAGGGAGGGCGGGGAAAGCGGATAGATAAGGTAATAGATTGCACAAAGGGCTCCGAAGAAGGCGAAGATGAGCAGATGACCGGCAAATGAGTACTTCGAGCCAGTGCTTGAGCGCACCATCATTTTCATCAGGCATGAGGTTGTGGAGCGCGCGTTGACCAGGAAGAGGGCCGAAGTGATGAAAAAAGCGCAGAAAAGGAAGATGAAAAACGAGTTGAATGGCGAGCTTGCCTCCCCTGAAAAAAATATCCCAAGGTAAGCCCCCGAGGAAAGGGCTGCCAGAAGCGCGGTGTTTTTCGAAGTCAGCGAAAGCTGCTCGCGCACCGAGAACTGGTCGGTGCGGGTGGAGATGGATGGGAGGCGCTCCACCACGTTGTAGTAGCGGGAGGACTCGGAAACCGCGCGCTTCATGCCGTGGGTGGTGGAGCGAAGCAGCCTGATGTTCTTCACCAATAGCCCTGGCACCAGCGCATGGAGGAAATTGTAGATTTCGTTTTCGCGGTTTATGAGGTAAGCGGAGGCAAAGGAGCTTGCGATGATGGCAAAGGCGAACGCGCCCAAGAACTCGCTTGGGACTGCGCCGGTCTGTATGCCTTGGCTTAGCAGCAAAAGCGATAGCTCAGAGAGGGAGAGGAAGGCGGCTGCGCAGAAGATTGCGCTTCGCCCGTTGAAGCCCGCGAAGTAGGAGGCAATGCCGCCAGAGAAAAAGCGAAGCGGGATGCTGACCAGCACGAAGAGGATGACGAGCAGGGGGTTGGCAAAAATGCTGCCCACATTGACTATCAGCCCGATTGAGAAGAAGAAAAAGGATGCGAAAAGCGAGTTGAACGGCTTTATCTTCTCGGCTATCTTGCGGTAGGC
>CAYSQN010000071.1:2865-4449 GCA_964433305.1 Microcaldota archaeon
AGGATGCGAAAAGCGAGTTGAACGGCTTTATCTTCTCGGCTATCTTGCGGTAGGCATTGCTGCCCACCATGGTGCTTCCGGCAAGGAAGGCGCCCACCGAAAATGATAGGCCGATTGACTCGGATATGTAACCTATCACTAGAACGAGGCTGACCGTGCCTAGTATGAGAAGCTCGTCGGAGTGGGAAATGAAATTCAGGAACAGTGCCACAACGCGTGAAAGTACGGCGTAGGCGACGATGAAGGTGAGGACCACGCGGAGAAGAGCTATGGCAAATGAATAGTCGCTTGTGGGGGGATTGGCAATAAGCCCCAGGAAAAAGACCGCCAGCAAATCCTCGATTATCAGTATGGAGATGATGAACGGGACTTCGGGCCTGCGGATTTTGCCCGTTGCCTCAAGGAGCTTTATCAGTATGGGGGTGGAGGAAAATGACAGCGCCACTGCCACCAGCGCAGCAGTCTGGGCGGGAAAGCCAAGCGCGGCAAGCGCGGCATAAAGGGCGAGATAGACAATCCCCAGCTTCACCACTGCGGCAAGGAAGGTGAACAGCCCAAGCTGGGCAAGCTTGATGACCGAAAACTCAAGCCCGATGCCGAACAGTATGAGAGCCGAGCCGATTGTGGCAAATACGCCCACAAGCGAGGGGTCGGTGATTATTATGGTGCCGAAGTGCACCCCGAAAAACTCCATGCCGGCAAGTGGGGAGTAGGGGCCTATCAGGATTCCCGCCACAAGCACCCCAAGTATATGGGGAAGCTTGAAGCGGTCGAAAATCAGGGCGGAGAGCATGATGACCGTGATGCTTATGCCGACCGCAAGCGCAGGCTCCATGCACCCACCAATGCTGAAGAGATTTAAAAATAAGCCAGAAATTTTGCCAGGGCTTGAGCCTCAACAGTCAATTATGGTTCCAGGGCCCGCAATTGTGGCAAGCACCCCCGGAGTTATTACCGAAATGAGTATGCCCACCAAGGCGCCTGTGAGGCAGGAGGTGGACCAGACGTTTGCGCGCGCTCGGGTTTCCGCCCCCATCATTTGCCCGGTGGCGTAGATTACTGAGGAAAGGAGCACCATCAGCATGGCTGCTATGGGGACCAGGTCGCGCACCTGGCCGCACAAGTCGGAGAGCGCCTGCTGCAATCTGGTGAGCGGGGAGCCCCCTTGCGGGGAAAGCAGCCCGCAGAGAAGCAGGATGGCGAAGAAGGAGAACATGATGTGTCGCTGATTCATTCTTGCACCAACCCCCATTAATCAAAAACAGTTTATAAAATATGGTGAGCCAAAGATGCTATCGGCGGACAATGCGGACAGGAGGCATGGGCGGGGGAGAGGGGCGGAAGGGCATGGCAGCCGCCTGGCTGGGCACATAGTTAGGGGATGGAAAATGTTGGATATTTGGATGTATCCGACCGCACGCGCGATGATGGGATTTTATTCGGGGAGATTGGGATGAAAATAAGGCTGGACTGGAGAAAGAGCGCGCGCGAGAACGCAACGCACCATTATTCGCTTTCCAAGGAGTATGCCAAGAAGTCTCTGGGGGCTGCACTGGCGATTGAAGAGACCTACAGGGAGCTTGC
>CAYSQN010000072.1:0-4416 GCA_964433305.1 Microcaldota archaeon
CATAGCCATTTTTGGGGTGGTTTTCTCATTTGTGATAGGCCTGCTGTCAGGCTACTCTCCTGCCAAAAAAGCCGCCAGCATGGCGCCAGTCGAGGCGCTGAGGTACGAGTGAAACTATGAAATCATCCGAAGTGGTCCGCTACGCATATGTCAACCTCCGCCACCGGCAGGCGCGCTTTTGGCTCACCGTGCTTGGAGTCATCATAGGCATTGCAGCGGTGGTTTCGCTTCTCACCATCGGCGCGGGCTTTGGCAGGCAGGTGAACGAACAGCTTGCCAGCCTGAACGGCAACACCATCTACATATTTCCCATTTCTGAGTCCACCCTTCGGTCAGGGGGGCCCTCAAACGCCTTTGCCCCATCCGCTGGAAAGCTGACCGACAAGGATGCGGCTCGGCTGAAAAAAATACCTGAAGTTGAGGACATCTCAAGGCTGGTTGAAAGGCGCGCGAGCCTGCAGTACAAGGGCAAGGAGATAACCGCGACGGTAAACGGGATTGAGCCGGATGTTTTTGCCAAGGTGTCCGCGCTTGAAGTGGCCGAAGGGCGCTTCCTGCTTGACTCCGACAGGCGCGCAGTGGGGCTTGGAGCCGATGCTGCGGGAAAGGCTTTTGGGGAGGACAAAAAAATCAGCGTCAACAGCTTCATCATCATAAATGATGTGAAATTCCGGGTGATTGGCGTCCTGAAGAAAACAGGCGGAGGCTTTGGCAGTGACATCGACAACGGCATATTCGTGCACTATAAGGACTCCCACGAGCTTTTCCGCGACACATTGGCTGAAGACGAAATGGACGCAATAGCGCTCAAGGTGGCAGACGATGCGGACTTGACCTCAGTCGTGGAAAAAATCCGCGCCGAGCTTGACGCTTCGCACCGGGTGAAACCAGAAGAGCGGGACTACTCGGTCATCGACCCGCAGTTCATCTCGCAGTCGGTGGGCTCGGTGCTTGGGCTGGTGACCCTTTTCCTTGGGGCAATCGCCTCAATTTCCCTTGTGGTGGGCGGGCTTGCCATCGCAACCGCCATGTACGCCTCCGTAATTGAGCGCACCCAGGAAATCGGCGTGCTTAAAGCGGTGGGGGCAAAAGACGCAGACATCCTCTCAATTTTCCTGTTTGAAGCCGGAGCGCTTGGGGGGATTGGGGGCATTGCGGGAACCTCCCTTGGCCTGTTTTTCGTCTGGCTGGGAAGCCTCTTTGGCCTTCCGGCGCAGTTCGACTTGGGAATCGCGCTATTCGGCGTGGCGTTTGCCGTTGCAGTCGGGCTGCTTTCAGGGTACTTCCCGGCCAGGCAGGCAGCCTCGCTTTCCCCCGTAGAGGCTTTCAGGTACGATTCTTAGCACAAGGCAAGGGACAAGGCGGATAACAATCACGCTTAAATTCCCAACACCTCTCAAAACCATCAATGCAGGGATAGCCAAGCTTGGTCAAAGGCGCAGGACTCAGACGGCCCCTTTCTTTCTTGCGAAGAAAGAAAGGCCCCGGGGTTCAAAGAAAGAACTGGTGGCGGACTTCTATCAAAAATTAGTCCGCGGTCTTGAGCTATCCTGTCGGTTAGCCGTTCGTGGGTTCAAATCCCCCTCCCTGCACTCACCTCGTTCGCGCATGTCGGGTTTTGCGCTGATGCGCAAAATCGCATCAAGCGCGCTCTTGCAACCTGCTGCTTCCCCTCCCTGTGCATCATTTCCCCCAGCTACTGCCCCTCTCCAAAACCCATGCGGAATTTAAGCACATCTCCCCCTATTTTTGCATGCTTGAGGTTCTTCTGTCCATATTGGGGCTGGCGGTTTTTGAAGTAATCAGCAGCATCGACAACGCGGTCATCAACGCAGAAGTGGTCGGCAAGATGTCCGAGAGGGCACGCCGCTGGTTCCTGATTTGGGGGCTATTGATTGCAGTCTTTCTCGTGCGTGGAATATTGCCCCTGCTGATAGTTTTTTTCGCCAACCCTGGCATGGACTTCTGGCAGCTTGTGGACTCCATGTTCAATAGCGACCCGAAGGTGGCAGGGCTAATCGAGGAGTCCTCACCCATCCTGCTGGTGGGCGGAGGCGTTTTCCTCATCTTCCTGTTCCTGCACTGGCTGTTCATCGAAACCAAGCACTTCGGCCTTGCAATAGAGCCATTTTTCCAAGCGCAAGGCGTCTGGTTCTATGCAATCATCTCCATCTTCCTGTGCATCGTCACCTGGGGCGCATTGCAGATAAACCCCATCATGGCGTTCAGCGCGGTGGTCGGCTCCACGGCGTTTTTCATCACCCACGGCTTCAAAGGCTATGCGGAGCAAAAGGAGCGGGAGCTATTGGCCGGAAGCAACATGAGCGATTTGAGCAAAATCCTCTATCTTGAGGTGATCGACGCCACATTCTCAATTGACGGCGTGATAGGGGCATTCGCATTCACCCTTTCCATCCCAATCATACTTTTGGGCAATGGCATCGGCGCATTCGTGGTAAGGGAAATCACCATCAAAAATGTGGAGCAGGTGAAGAAATACGTCTTTTTGAAAAACGGGGCAATGTACTCCATTTTCTTCCTTGGGCTCATCATGCTTGCCGATGCCTTCGGCGCGCACATCCCAAGTTTCCTCTCTCCAATAGTCACCTTTGCAGTGCTGGGCTTCTTCTTCTGGAAATCCCACCAGCACCTCCAAGCTCAAAAGAAAAAGGCAGTTTCCGCCTGATGCGGGGCGAATTTCCAAAACGCGTCCCTGCCTTGCGCTGGCCAAATGCGGTTTCCCCTGCACCTCAGATTGCAAAACAACCTTAAATCGGGAGTTTGGGGGGCTGGGCAGCTGCGCTTGGCGGGGGCGGTTCCTTCTGCCTTTTTCTCAGGTAATAAAACGCTCCAAATCCGGCAATCGCCACAACCACTATCCCAATCACTGCGGTTTCCAGCGGCATTCCTCCAGCGCCCTCTGGCTTGACTTGGGGCTCCACAGTGCTGTTATCCTCAGGGACGGCTGCAATCGAGTAGGTTCCGTGCCCAAAGCCCACGTTGCCATCCTTGTCAATGGCCCGCACAGTATATGCAACCACGGTGCCTGGCTTTTGGGCAGGCACCTTGGCCTCAAAAGCATTGTAGCCTACCGCATATGCAGGCACGCCATTCTCCACCCCGTCCACCTCGTAGCTTATGAACACCTTGTCTATGCCTGAAGGGAACGAGCCAGGATCGGAGACAAAGGTGCTCACGGTTGCGGTGCCTGAAGGAGAAACCGTGGCCTGAAGCTCTTTCACCTCCGGTTTTGTCAGGTCAAAGCCCACCTCAAATCTCTTTGAGGCTTCAAGGTCCACGCTCACTTTCTTGGTGGAATCCCTGTATCGGAAGAAAACCTCCGGATTTTGCACGGTCACATTGTAGAATTGTGCAGTGCCGTCCTTGAGGGTTTTTGCCGACTGGCTCCCCACCTCCACATTGACTCCTTCGAGGGGCTGGCGGTTCTCATCAAAGGCCACGACTTCGAAATTGTAAACTCCGACGGCAACCTCCAGCCTATTGTCGGAGGTGGTCATATTGATTTCCTTGGTTATCACGTTGTTCGCATGCTCGATTCTGGCGACATAGTCAGCAGACGGGAGCTGGAACACCGCGTTCCCCTGGGCATCGGTGCGTTTCATCTGCCCCCCTATAGTGACGCTGGCGTTGAGGGGGGCGCCCTTCTGGTCATGCACCTTGGCAAAGAAATAGTAGGACTTGACAAAGAATGTAACAATCCGCGGCTTTTGCCGGGTGGAGTTCTGCACCAAAAGGGTGTTGGCCTGCAGCTGGTCGCCGTACTTTACGTAAAGGGTGTAAATTTCCGAAGCCTCTGAAGCTATCTCCTCATAGTTGGTAAATCCAATAAGCGCCTCGCCGCTTGCATTTGTCGGGACGGGCTTGGTCTTTCCGGTTCCAGCAACGGAATTTATCTCGTGCTCAACATAGGCAAGGGCCCCCTCCACCATCCGGTAGTCCTGGTCCGCCACTTGGGCAACCACCCATTCGGTATAAGCCGCATGGGAAAATTGGGAAAGGAGCGAAAGGAAAACCAAGGAAAAGGCGGCAAGCGCAAATATCCTGCGGTCCATACTGCTTTCTTTGCAGGCTGTTTTTTTAACTGCTCCTGTGCGGCAAGAAGCTACTTCCCCAATTTCTCCTGCTCAAGCTGACCATTGAAAAGAAAACAATTGAACGGAAAAACCAACCCTAACCAAAGAGCCGGTACTCTGCCACATATTCTCCAACAATTTTTTTCACGATTCCAATCTGCTTTGTAGAAAAACTAAGGTCTTCCCCATAATAGCCATAATGCAGATGTATCTGCTCTCCCTCTTTCTTTGTAAGGTCAATAGATACCTGCAAAAGGTTAATCACATTATCCGGCCAGGTCCCATCTGCGGCATGGGCGTTTTTGATGACTGCTGACACCTG
>CAYSQN010000073.1:0-2172 GCA_964433305.1 Microcaldota archaeon
CCATGCCCTCACCGAAGACCTCAAAACCGAAAACATCAACGAAGCCGTTGCTATCATCAACAAAGCGATCATAACTTTTGGCAAAAGCGACCCTGAGGTCAAAAAAAGCCAGATAATCCAAATTCTAAAAGGCATCGAAGCTGATAAGTTTTCCGACATACAGGCGCACTTCGGCCAAGCGCGCTCCGGGGAAGAGCTGATTTTCAGCGTCAAACTTGTTGCTGCAAACCCAAAAAAAGACGAGTACATAATCACCCTTCAGGTGGAGAACCACCGCACACAGCTCTCTCTGATGAAAAACGGAAAGATATCCGAACTGCTCTCTGAGGAAAAAAAAGAGCTTACCTATCAGCGGGTATGAGGTAATTGCCATGACCTACTCAGATCAAACCGGTTCCAATAAAGTGGCAACGACTTTACTAGCTCTAAATATGCTAAAGATGATGGATCGATACACACTTGAGGCGAGGCAAGCCGTAGCAGCAGCCAACGCAACAACACCCCTGCAGAAAACATCAATGTTAGGCATGATCCCTACAAAACAAAAACAGTTAGAAATGCAACCACCTGAAAAACAGTTAGCCGAAAAGAAGAAGCAAATCAACTAGGTGCAGAAAATGGGCCTTGAAAAATTCCCGCTTGCCCGCGAAATCGCATGGGGGAAAATAAAGTCAATTTCCATCCAATCTGATGACAAGGCGCAAAACATGCGCTTTGCCATTCCAGGCAAGAAGCAGACCATGACCATTTCTGCCACCCCTGAAGCGACTTCCTACACTCTTTCTTCCGAAGATGGCACTCCGCTGGTGTATGTGGTCCAGAAAGGCAAGGAAATCCGGGTGATTGACTTTTCCGAAAAGCCTGAAATTTCTCTTCCAAAAGGCAAAACAGCCAATAAGAAATGACAAGCTGTAATTCTCCCAGCCCTATTCCCTCAACCCTGCTTCTTTATTATCGAAAAAACATCGCCTTCCACCAGGACGTGGTTCAGCCCCACCTTCTGCCCCGGGAACTTGGCGGACTTCCCCCACACAAGCGCGTATTTGAAATCCCGCACCAGGTCGCGGTGCAGCCGCGCGCAGGCATCCTCTATGGTGGCGCCGGTCTTCATCATCATGGGCTCCTTGAGGTCAGCCTCCTCCAGGCGCGGCTTGGTGTACACCCGCATCATCCGCAGGCGGTCGAATATCTCCTTCTTGAGCCTCTCAATGTTCAGCCCCTTCTCAGCCGAAACCGGAATGAACGAAAACGGTATCTTCTTCAGGTGCTCGGGGGGCACCATGTCCATCTTGTTGAGCACCACCAGCGAGCGCGAATAGCGCCGGTTGGCCGCAAGCACGTCAATCAGCTTCTCCACGCTCGCATCCTCGCGGAAAACCAGATTCGCGTTGTGTATGCCGTACTCATTGAGCACTCCCAAAATCATCTTCTCATCAAGATGGGTCAGCTTCACCGTGGCGTTTATCTCCACTCCTCCCCGCAGCTTTTTTCCAAGGTATATTTTGGGCGGCTCCTCATCCAGCCTTATGCCAATCCCGCCAAGCTCCTCCTTGATAAGCGAAAGTATCTCGGGCTGGAAAACATCAAGCAGTATGAGCACCAGGTCGGCATTCCTGGCAACCGCCAACACCTCTCGGCCCCTTCCCTTTCCCGCCTTCGCCCCAGCAATTATGCCCGGCAGGTCCAGCAGCTGTATTTTTGCCCCGCCATACTCCATTATTCCGGGTATGCAGGTGAGTGTGGTGAAGGCATAAGATGCGGTTTTTGATTTTGCCCCTGTAAGCGCATTGAGCAGCGTGGACTTCCCTACCGAGGGCAAGCCGATGAAAACCACGGTGGCGTCCCCGCTTTTTTTGACATCAAAGCCGCCGGTCTTGACTCCGGACTTCTTGGGCGCAATCTGCTCGCGCTTGAGCTTCGCTATCTTTGCCTTCAGAAGGCCGATATGGTACTCTGTCGCCTTGTTCTTCTGCGTGCGGGCAAGCTCCTCCTCAAGCTCGCGCAGCTTCTCCTCAAGCCCCATGGCTACAACTCGGTGGGAAACGCTTTAAATCCTCGACTGCCAGAAATCGATCATGGCACAAGAAAAGAAAAAGCACGAAGATGGCAAAAAACCGCCAAAACGCATTCCAGGGCAAAAAGGGCAGGAAACCGCCCCAATTTCAAAGGCAC
>CAYSQN010000073.1:2182-4357 GCA_964433305.1 Microcaldota archaeon
GAAAACAGCAGGGAAAAAATTGCCCTCCGCCCAAAAAGGGAAGCATTCGGCCCCAGCTCACGCTCAAGGTCCCTCTTTCTCCCTCGTTGCAACCAGCCAAGCCAATCCGGGGGACAATGTGCGCATAGTTTGCGGGCAAGACCAATATACCGGGGTGCTCCTCCCCCGCTCAGGGGCGCCTGAGTTCATCACCCTGAAGCTCGCCTCTGGCTACAACATCGGCATACGAAAAAACCGGATTCAAAACATTGAAATCCTCAAGCCAGCCTCTTCGAGCTTTTCCCCACTACCCAAGCCACTTGCCCATGCAAAGATTCCAACCTCCACCCCGTTCATCTCCCTTCTCGGCTGCGGGGGCACCATAGTTAACAAAATCGACTACCGCACAGGCGCGGTCCACCCAGCCACCACTCCAGAAGAGCTGGTGGCAGGCATTCCTTCTGCCTCCAAGTTCAACGTCTTGCCAAAAACGCTATTTTCTATCCCCTCTGAGGACATGACTCCTGCCCACTGGGAAAAGATAGCCCAAGACGCTGCAGCGCAGATAAAGGACGGGGCAGAAGGCATAGTAATCACCCACGGCACTGACACCATGCACTACACCTCTGCTGCCCTCTCCTTCATGCTCCAGCGAGTTCCTTGCCCCATAATCCTCACTGGCAGCCAGCGAAGCTCGGACCGCGGCTCCTCGGATGCCGAATCAAACGTGCACGCCTCGCTCATCGCGGCAAAAGCCGACCTCTCAGGAGTCTACATCTGCATGCACGAAAACTTATCCGACGACTGCTGCGCAATCCTGTTCGGAACCAAGGTGCGCAAGATGCACACCACGCGAAGAGACGCCTTCCGATCGATAAACGTGCTTCCAGCGGGCCGAGTGCACCTCAAGCAGGAGCGCTTCGACAAAATCTCACCCAGCTGCAAGGCCAGAAATCCAACCGCAAAACCCCAACTCCAAAACAAGCTCAACACCAATGTCGCCCTGCAGTACATTTATCCCGGCATGAAGCCTCAAATGATTTCGGCGCTGTCAAAATACGACGGGGTGGTGCTCTCGGGGCTTGCCCTTGCCCATCTTCCCATAAATTTGGGCAACGACCCGCTCGCCATTCCCATCCTCGAAGAGGTAAAAGAACTAATATCATCTGGGGTCTGCGTTTTCCTCGCCTCTCAATGCATCTACGGTCGTGTGGACATGGACGTGTACACCTACGGCCGAGCCATCAAGGACGCGGGGATTTTCGGCAACGGCTGCGACATGACCCCTGAAACCGCCTACGTGAAGCTCATGTGGGTGCTAGGGCAGGAAAAGGATGCAAAAAAAGCCGGGCAGCTGATGGAAACCTCCATTGTCGGGGAAATTTCAGACCGAAGCGAAATTGTCAACTACTAGCAATCCAACAAGAAACAAAAAACAGCAGCATCGGCTCAACTTCAAACGGAGTGGCTCCTCATGATATGCGGAATAGAAATACACCAGCGCCTCTGTGGCAAAAAACTCTTTTGCAACTGCGTTCCAACCGAAGGGGAAGAAGGCCCCGTAGTGCACCTCTCTCGCTACCTGCACCCGGTGAAAAGCGAGCTTGGCCTCCTTGATGCCGCAGTCAAGCTGGAGTCCATCCGGAACCGGCACATGCAGTACGATGCCCCGCTTTCCTCAAGCTGCCTGGTGGAGGCAGATGAGGAGCCCCCCCACCATCTCAGCCAGGAGGCCCTTGACACCACTCTTGCTTTCTGCGCCCTTGTGGGCTCCACTCCTGTGGAGGAACTGCACCTCATGCGCAAGAACGTGATTGACGGAAGCAACACCAGCGGCTTCCAGCGCACGGCCATAGTTGGCATGGGCGGCACAATAGAAATCCCATCAGGCAAGCTAGGGCTGCAAACCATTTGCCTTGAGGAAGAATCCGCAGGCATACTGGAGGGCAACTCCCAAGGTTCTTCTGCCTACGAGCTTTCCAGATTGGGCATTCCCCTCATAGAAATTGCCACCGAACCCTCGCTTACCTCTGGCAAGATGGCCCAAGAAGCTGCTCTGGCACTCGGTTCCCTCCTGCGAAAGACAGGTGCAGTGGCGCGCGGCATTGGCTCCATCCGCCAGGACCTCAACATTTCCATCGAAGGGGGCTCGCGCGTGGAAATAAAGGGGGTGCAGTCGCTTGAAATGGTGGAAAA
>CAYSQN010000074.1:0-4312 GCA_964433305.1 Microcaldota archaeon
ACGTTTTTCATCTCTATTGTGCCGCCCTTTTTAGTTTTATAAGGAGGTGGGGCTAATGGCAGAAAAAAGACCTTTTGACATATTGAACGGTTCGCTGAACAACACGGTCATCGTGGGGCTCAAGGGCGGGCGAGACATCCGCGGGCTGATGGTTTCGTATGACGTGCACATGAACATAGTCCTTGAAAAGGCGGAGGAGCTTGTAAACGGCGAGGTCAAGCGCGGCATTGGAACGGTGCTTCTGCGCGGGGACTCAGTAGTCTACATCTCCCCATCCTAAGCAGGGGGATTTCCTCATTTATTCTTTTTGTGGGCTTGTGGCGCAACGGTAGCGCGCCTGCATGGCATGCAGGAGGCTGGGGGTTCGAAAGCTTTGGTCTGCCAACCAAAATTTGGCAGCAAAGCCGCCAATCCCCCCGAGTCCACTCTTTTTTTCCATATTCCCGCAAGGGTTTCTTTTTTCCGCTTATTTTTTTGCGGATTTTTTCGGCGTTAATATAAATTTTCTCTTCCCCTCAATTGCATAAATTTTCCGAGTGTGGGGTGAGAGTTTGGCTGATGCAGGACCGGTTTCCAACTTTTTGAAGAAGCATTACAGGCACTTCAACGCAGCCACGCTCGTGGACGCGTCCGAGGCTTACAAGAAGCTGCTTGAGGGCAACGGATTGATGATGGTGACCCTTGCAGGCGCCATGAGCACCGCGGAACTTGGGATTTCCCTTGCTGAGATGATACGCCAGGGAAAGGTGCACGCCATCACCTGCACGGGCGCGAACCTGGAGGAGGACATATTCAACCTCGTGGCAAACACGCACTACAAGCGCGTGCCGCATTACCGGCAGCTCTCCCCCAAGGAGGAGCACGAGCTTTACGACCAGGGGTTCAACCGTGTCACCGACACCTGCATTCCAGAGGAGGAGGCTATGAGGCGGGTGGAGAAGGCTGTCCTTGACATCTGGAAAAGGCACGATGCGGCAAATGACCCCAAGCTTCCACACGAATACATGTACGAGCTTCTACTTTCCGGCAAGCTAAAAGAGCACTATGAAATTGACCCTGCCAACTCCTGGCTTATGGCTGCCGCGGAAAAGAACCTCCCAATGTTCGTGCCAGGATGGGAGGACTCCACGCTTGGCAACATGTTCGTCTCCCAGCACCTCAAGGGGAACATCAAGTCCCTTTCCACCATGAAAGGGGGCACCTATTACATGGAGATGCTCATCCGATGGTACAGCACAGAGGCTCCAAAGCACAAGATTGGCTTTTTCCAGATAGGCGGAGGCATCGCGGGCGACTTCCCCATATGCGTGGTGCCGCTCCTCATACAGGACATGAAAAAGAAGGTGCCTTTCTGGGCTTACTTCTGCCAGATATCGGACTCCACCACAAGCTACGGAAGCTATTCGGGAGCGGTGCCCAACGAGAAGATAACCTGGGGCAAGCTCGACGAGAACACCCCGCGCTTTGTAATCGAGTCTGACGCTACCATTGTCGCGCCCCTGATGTTTGCATATGTGCTGAACTGGTGAAGCAAAGCTGATAGGATGGAGAATTTCACACAAAAGGAGCAGGAGATACTATCGCAGTTTTGCACCAACCTGGATTCTGACGTTTTCGTACTCATCAACTTGCCCGAAGTGGTGAAGGGCGCGCTTTTCTCCCGCTACTCCCGTTCTTCAAAGTCCCTTCGCCGCGTGCTTCTGGACGAATTTATTTTGAACCCCGAGAGCGGCTTTGAGGCAATTGTCGGGGAGGCGGCAGGCAAGGGTGAATCTCAACTTGTGGCCACAAAAAAGGCAGAAGACTTTTACGACAGGGTGCTGGTGGGCTATGGGGACGACTCGGTTGCCGAGCTTGGAGGCGCACACCTGGCGGCGGAAAATGTTTCCAACCTCCTCACCAAGCTCATGCAGGACTCGAGAATTGGCATTTCGCCACTTGAAAAATCCACAAGATACGTTTACTTCGACCAGAAAGTAGATGGAAAGTATAGGTACTTGAGGGAAGAGAGAATAATGCAGTCTGAATTTGCAGATGAGTACATGCACGTGTGCGACTTGCTGTTTGACACTTATGCGAAGCTGATTTCGCAGATGACCAAAATAGAGGAAGGCAAGTACGGCAAGGAGCAAGCTGCTTCAGAGGGGGTTTCTGAAAGGGCGTATGCCTCCACCATCCGCGCAAAGGTTTGCGACGTGCTGCGTGGGATTCTGCCTGCCTCCACCCTTACCAATGCCGGCTTTTTCGGCAACGGCCGCGCGTTTGAGTACATGCTGGTGAAGATGTATGCATCTCCGCTTTCTGAAGCGCACGCAGTCGGCAGGGGGGTGCAAGATGAGCTTGCCAAAGTGGTCCCCTCATTCGTGAAGCGGGCGGACGATAGATATGGAAAGGAAGCGCAGGAGCACATGAGGAGAACTTTTTCCCAGACAAGGGCACTTGCAACTTCGCACAAGGAACAGCTGATTGCGAAAGAAGCTGGTGCGGAAGTGCTGCTTGTTGAATATGACAAGGATGCTGAGGAAAAAATACTTGCAGCCATCCTTTTCCCCCACCTTCACGCGGATTTGGAGGGAGTGAAGAGGCTGGTTGGGAAACTGAGTGCAGATGAGAGAGGCAAGTTGCTTGCTTCCTACATGGGGGAGAGGAAGAACAGGCGGCAGAAGCCAGGACGCGCATTTGAGATGGCTTATTACACCTTCTGTATCACCGGCAACTTCGGCATGTACCGCGACTTGCACAGGCACAGGATGCTCACGCAGGAGAGGCAGCTTTTGACCACCAAGCACGGATTTGACATGCCAAAAGAATTGGTGGAGGCGGGCTTTGAGGAGGAAGTGAGGGAGGCAGTGGCTGCTGCAGATTCACTTTTCACCAAGATGGAAAAGGAAATGCCCTTTGAGGCGCAGTATGTGGTGCCGCTTGGCTGCAGGATGCGCTGGTATGCCACGATGAATTTGCGCGAAGCCTACCACCTCTGCGAGCTTCGCTCCATGCGCCAGGGGCATCCGGACTACAGGAAAGTCGCGCAGGACATGCATTCGCTTATCCTCAAGGTGCACCCCGCCCTTGCCAAGGAGATGAAGTTCATGGATTATGGGAACTACTCGCTGGAGAGGCTGGAGGCGGAGAAGAAGACCGACAGGAAGCTTGAGCAGATGAAAGGAAAGAAGGCATGAGAAAGCTTGAGGCTGGAAAAGCATCTTCTTAGACCGGCACGTTCTTTATCCCGAAGAAGCCCCCAAGCCACGTTCCAATCAGGTAGCCTGAAATCGCTGCCACCATCCCAACTATCGCCATCTCAAGCCCGCTTTTCACCCAGTTTCCAACCGTTATCTTTGCCTTGTACGCGCCCACCCCGAACAGAACTAGGGTGGAAACGACAAGGGAAACTGGAATCGCCTCCTGCGCGGAAAGGAAGAAGAACGGAGTGAGAGGAATCACCGAGCCCACGGTTGCCGAAATGCCGACCACAAACGCGTCTTTTACCGGAGTCACGTTCTCAACCGGGGTGAGGCCAAGCTCCTCGCTCATCATGACCGAGAGCCAGACCTGCTTGTTGGAGATGATGCTTTTCACCATCTGCTCAAGCTCTTTCCCCTTGAAGCCTTTTTTCATGTAGATGAGCCGCACCTCTTCCTCTTCCACCTCGGGCTTGTTCTCGATTTCCCATTTCTCGTTCTCAAGCTCGCGGCGGTAGTGGTCCTGGTCGGCCCGCGCAGAGGTATAGGCAACCGCAGCCATGGAGATGGACTCGGCAAAAGTGGCAACCAGGCCCGCAATCAGAACGATGAACTTGTCCTGGGTGGCAGATGCCACTCCAAGGACGATGCCAAGAACGTTGACCAATCCATCCTGTCCCCCCAAAATGACGCTTGAAAGCTGGCTTGCCTGGGTGCCCTTGCGCTCGACTTCCATGTGCTCTTCCACTTCCTTTTGGAAGGCGGCTTGCTCTTTTTTCGTGCGCTTTTTCATCAAATCAACAATCTTGGCATTTGCACTTCTCCAACCTTGCTTTTTTCCATCGCTTCCGGATTTTTCCTGCTCAGCCCCTTCTTGCCAAATCTTGCTTTTTTTATCCCCATTTGCTTACTGCTGTTTCTTCCCAATCCCGAGCTCCTTCCCAACTTTTTCAACTGCTGCCAAAGCCTCGTTGAGGTCGTCTTTTGAGTGCGCTGCTGTAATCATTGTCCTTATGCGCGCCTTCCCTTGCGCCACCATGGGGTAAACTATCGGCAGCGCGAATACGCCCTGCTCGAACAGCTGTGAGGCAAATTGCTGCGCCAATTTGCTTTCGCCTAGCATGATGGGT
>CAYSQN010000075.1:0-4302 GCA_964433305.1 Microcaldota archaeon
TGGCAACCACCGTGCTTCTCGGCTTCCTCCTGGGCGGCCAGGTGCTCCTGACCCTTCTTGGCATAAGGATAGAAAGCTTCCAGATAGCTGGCGGCATCCTGATGCTGCTCATCTCCATCTCCTTCGCCCTTGGGCTGCATCTTGGGAAGCCTGAGAAAACCCCGGTGGAAGCGGTAATCATTGGCGTGCCCCTCCTCAGCGGCCCAGGCACCATGCTCACCGCGCTGCTGCTTGTCAATACCTTGGGGGTCTTCAACGTCTTCATCTCCTGCCTTCTCGCCTGCCTCTCAAGCTACTGCGTGCTTCTTCTCTCTGGGAGAATCTACCGCGTCTTGGGGAGGAACGGGCTGGAGATACTCTCGCGGGTGATGGGCGTGATGCTTGCAGCCTATGCGGTTGAGTTCATAAGGCGCGGATTCGGTCTGTGAATGGCTGAAAACTGACGCCAACACGCGCTATCGCCATCCGTGAAGAAGAAATAACGCCTTCTATTTTCCCCTAAGTTCCAGCCAGCATTCTTAGGGCATCCCTAATCCCAGGCGCAAAGCCCATAATGGCAACCACTAGAAGCACAAGCGCCATGTCTCCCTTGCCAATCTTTTCCTTTGAGATGTAGTAAACAATCGCCGAGGAAAGCGCGAGCTTCACCAGGAAGAAGAGGAAGAACCCCAACGGGGTGGCGTTGCCAATCCCGGCTGAAAGGATGTGCTGCTCAAAGTAGCTCTTTCCCACAGTTGGGGCAAAGAGGTTGAGCACCACGAAGGTGGCAGCCCCGTCCATCGATTGCCCTGCAATGGCGAGCTTCTGGTGCAAGCCAAGCTTGAGATTGAAGAGCCTCTCAAGGGCGAAAAATGCGCACAGGCTTCCCACCCCTGCCAATGCCACTGCAAGCAGGAAGAAGTCCAGGTGCGCAATGAAAGGCACGATAAGAAGCATGCAAGGCAGCCACAGCGCCAAGCCTGCAACAGGCGCAAACCAATCGTTTTTCATCGCCTTGCCAATGGCAAGCGCCATGAGGAGCAGAAGCGCGGTAATCACATATATCCCGGGGGTGACGGTAAGGTAGCCGTAGGCGAACACGCGGTCTGCCAAGGAGTAAACCTGCCCCATCGCTCCCATCTGCGCGGCTGCCATTGCCAAGGTGCCGGCATCCTGCAGGTCTGTCACCACCCTTGAGGTAGAGCCGAAAAGCACGAACGCCCCGACCGCGAAGAGGAATTCCTTTGAGGCAAAGTCAAACCCTTTCTTTTTCATCGCCTTCCAAAGAAGGTACAGGCAGGCGATGGCGATGATGGCGTACACCGCGGTGTTTATTGCGTTGTAGCCGGTCCGCTCCAAGATGGGATTGATGAAGTAGGTTCCGATGAGGTCTTCCACATCCCAGTACTCACACGCACCCAATATAAGCTTTTTTTCTCTGATGAACTATACAGGGGCCCGTAGCTCAGCTGGTTAGAGCGGCAATCCAGGCGAGCAATTGCTCTCCCGGGGCGCACGTCTTATATGGCACGCTCTCACAACAAGTGTCTAGGACAGCTGTAGGTCACGAGTTCGAGCCAGGAACCACCAGGGCGAAAACCGGTGGTTCCTAGGGTACCTCCCCTTTTCTGAAAGTGGAGGTAACTGGGAACAAATCTCGTCGGGCCCATTTTTCTCCTCCTCATCCCGTGTTATCTGTTTCTCATCCCGCAAAGCCTTTTATAGACCATTCTATAATGAATCTATAGGTGATGCCATGAACTACACGTCCATACAGATACTTCCTGAGACTAGAATGCGCATCGCGCAGCTCAAATCAAGCGAAAGGGAGACTTACGACCAGATTCTCAACAAGCTTCTCCAATTGGTGCCGGAAGGGGATGACGAGGGGGCATACACCGAGGAATTTCGGATTGGCATACTCAACGCAAAACTTGACCTTAAGCACGGGCGGGTCATCTCACACGAGGCCCTCAAGCGCAAGCTGGGGCTGAAGTGATGGGCTGGAAACTTAGTTGGTCAAACGATGCGGCCCTCTTCATGAGCAAGCTTGAGCACAAAGAGGCGCAGCGAATATCAGACAAGCTCGAGTCCACCCTTTCCAATCCCCAGCACTTCTTCAAGCGCCTTTCCGGAGAGGACGACTGCAAGCTTCGAATCGGAGACTACCGGGCGCTGGTGCTGCTCCTCCATGGGCAGCAGACCATCTTCGTGGAGAAAGTGGACCACCGCAAGCGCGTCTACAAGAAATAGCGATGCCCTCCTCACTTTCTTGTTTTGCTTCCCCAACCCGCAGTGTTTTATTCCGCCCGCCTCTAACTGCTCGTATGCAGAAAGAAGGAGTGCGCCAAATAGTCTATGAGCGCATAGGCATACTGCTGCCACTCGCGCACAGCGCGCTGAAGAAAGGCGATGAAAAGCACGCCAAGCGCTACGTCTCCCTCGCGCGAAAGCTCTCCACGCGCTACAACTGCCGCCTCTCCCCCAAAGAGCGCGCGATGTTCTGCAAAAAGTGCGGATTCCCATCCGTTCCTGGGAAAAACGTGACTGTGCGCCTTCGCTCAAGGACAAGGCGCGCGGAGTATGCCTGCAGCTGCGGGCATGTGGCAAGGTTCAAGTACTAGATTTGGATGTTCCCTCCAAAGCTCCCTCAGCCAGCTTTGTAGGGAAAGTCGTCGAAAAGCCCGTTTTGAAGATAAAGTCGGGAAGTTGAAGGAAAAGTCAGACCTTTAGCTTCAAAGTCCCCTCAGCCGGCTTTGCACAAGAAGTCCGTTTTGAACAATAAGTCGGAAGTTTGAACAAAAAGTCAAGGATGTAGGAGCAAATCGGCTATTTGCAAGAGAAAGCCAACTACCAATAGGTATAGCCCTAACTTGGCAGATTCTCGGTCTTTTATCAATGCGTCTTTCAGGTTTGGATGAAGTGCGATTGGCTCAATGACTATCGAACGAGCCATCTTGTCAATTTCTTTATCATTTTTGAAGGCTGTAGTTGCAAAGATAAACGAACCTACGAAGTTGAACAATAACCCCAAAAGCGCAATATAATCCATAAATCTCACTAAAATTCAAGCCAAGTCCAAAAGAGTATCCTCTGCAAGCTTGATGGTTCGTGGGTGCGTCTTTCCATCCGAGGTCAGGCAAAATACCCTATACTCATCGCTGCTGCTACGTTCAATATGATACGCAGTAGCCTTACATGTTGGACATCTTAGCCGTTGAGCCATATGATTCACCCGCAAGAGTAAGATACGAAAGGCGTAAAACAGTTGCTTAGAACATCTATTTCTTAGGCGTTTCTTTCAGTATTTGGTCGTTTAGCCCCCATATTTCCTGCTGTATCTCCCCTTCGAGCTTTTTTAACTGGTCAATTTTGGCTTCAATTGGCTTGGTTATTTTCTGTGCATCGCTTGGTGGGAATAGGATTGCCATTTTTTTGAAGTCCCCTTCCGCTATTCTCAAATACTGACCAGTCGCGTATCTTCTTATCTGCAATATGGCTTCAGTCGTCCTCAATTGAAGCTGGAGAAACCTCCGTATAGACTCTGTGGGGGTTTTAGCCCTAAATCCATAGTATTCGCCAGTGGTATAAACTTCCTCCTCGTCAGATAACAATCCAACACATCCGATTTTTGCGTTTATTCGGGAAACTATTATGTCCCCTTTTTTGAAGACTCTACGTATTCCCTTTGGCAGTTCTTTTCCAGCCAACTTTTCCGTTATTATCTCGCCACGAGTGCTTTCTATCGAGGATATTATCGTGTATTCCTTGAAGTCGTCCAGCTTGATTTTCTTTTGCTCTACATCGTCAGCTACACCATCAAGAGATGTAGCATAAGGGGACTTGTCCATTTTATCTTGGATTTTCTTATGGACTGGGTGGAAATAGTATGGGTCAAGCCTGTCAGCGCCCTTTAGGACGCTTGCTTTTACTGAGAAGCAAATCCCGCCAGATTCAATAGCCTTCTTTCCCTGCTTTTCAAAGCTCAGGAAAAGGCGCTCCACGGCCTTTAGGTCAATTTTTTCAAACTCCTTTTCTACTTTTATCTCAGGCGTATAAGATATTGACATGAACACATCGTAGTCCTCGTATTCCTGCTCCGCCTTCTTTTTTTCAAGATAAAGTATAGACGATTTTACTGCATTATATGGCGAAAAGGTTGCTCGTGGCAGGCTGAAAACTCCCCGAATGATAAAATTCTCAAAGATGAACTCACGCAGCTTGTTCATGTTCTTGGTATTCAATATCCCATCGTCTATGACTGTACAGACCCGTCCCCCAGCTTCTTTCTCAGTTGGCGCTCGCAATATCTTATGGAAAAGA